>NZ_JBARYM010000340.1:0-4724 GCF_049647865.1 Tunicatimonas sp.
ACTTACCCTTTGGATTAACCTACATTTACCGCACCGGAGAAGAGTACATCAATGTTTTTCCGGTATGGGATTGGGCTTGCTTACCTGGAGTAACCAGTCCGCACTACGCATTTAGCAGCAGCGGACGTTCTTCTCAGAATACTGCTCTTGTGGGAGGAGTAAGCGATAGTACCTACGGTGTTTCCACTATGCAATTGGATGTGAAGAATACCCAAGCTAAGAAGTCTTGGTTTTGGTTTGATGAAGAATGGGTAGCCTTGGGTGCCGATATTCAATCGAAGAATAAGCACCCTATTGTGACCGGAGTCAATCAAGCTCGATTAAAAGGTGAGGTGCTGGTAGATGACGATTCATTTCCTACCGGCACTCAGACGATAGAAAATCCTGGTTGGATGTGGCACGACAGCATCGGTTACGTACTGCCGGCCGAAGAAACAATAAAACTACGAACTGGCGAACGAACGGGGCAGTTGCAAAAAATTTACCAACTGGGAGCCGATTCGGTCTATCGTACTAATCTATTTGCCCTGTGGTTTGAGCACGGACGAAAACCTCAAAGTGTTACTTACGAATATGCTGTTTTACCTAATTGTACTCCTGAAGAGGTAAATGATTACGCCAACGATATACCTTATCAGGTTCTAGCCAATAATGCCCAAATACAGGCAATAAGTCACACTGAGCTAAAGATTACCGGAATCGTTTTTCATGAAGCGGGGAGAATTTCGTTAGCCGATGGGCTGACTGTGTTAGTAGATAACCCTTGCTTGCTGCTAATTAACCAGATCAATAACACATTTACTGTCAGTGATCCTACTACTCGTTTAAAACAATTAGAAATTGAGGTAAATACCGCTTATAGCCGAAGAATGACTCATAAAGTAGAGTTACCCCAAGTTGAACTAGCCGGGAGTAGCGTAACTTTTGACCTGGGAGGGTAGATAATTTCTAGAATATTATCAGCCGTTGTACTGACTCATGGTACGCCCGATACCAATAGAGCAAAAAGAAAGTATCATTTCACCCGCCCGGTCCATTAACTCCGGTAACTGGTCTAATTCTTCGCGCGGAAACTGGCTAAGCACGTAATCCACTTGTTGCCCTTTTTGAAAATCATCTCCAACTCCCATTCGTAAACGGGGGTAATTTTGTCCACCGGTAAGTTGTTCAATATTTTTCAACCCATTGTGTCCCGCGCTAGAGCCTTTACCCCGCATCCGAAGTGTGCCAAAGGGTAGCACAATATCATCAGTGAGAACCAGTAGCCTTTCTTTCGGAATTTTCAACTCCTGAAGCCAGTAGTTCACCGCTTTACCACTCAGGTTCATAAATGTAGTAGGCTTTATTAAATATAAAGATCGCCCTTTGTGCTTTAGATCAGTAATTTCAGCGAGCCGATCCAATTTAAAAACTGCCTGATGCTGTTCGGCCAGTCGGTCTAATGTTAAAAACCCAATATTGTGTCGGGTGAGCTCGTATTCGGGGCCGGGGTTTCCTAGCCCTACAATCAGATACTTCATTGGTCAAAAAAAATCCCGTTCCACAATAGAACAGGATTATGATTAAGAGTTAACAACAATCTAAGCTTCAGTTTCAGCTTCTTCGGCTTCCATTTCATCTCCTTCTTCATCCTCTTCCTCATCTTCTGACTTACCACGAAGTGCTCTCGGAATCTCAATAACGGCTACTGAAATAGCGTCATTATCTACAATCTCATAGTTGCCTTTAGGCACATCAGCTACTTTAACTGATTTACCAAAGTCAAGGTCAGTAACATCTAATTCGATATAATCAGGCATATCTTTAGGAAGTGCTCTAACCTGTAAGAAGTGCCGCTTGTGCATAAGTTTTCCACCTTTGGCAACGCCTTTGGCAGTTCCATCTAACTGCACAGGAATATCCATTTTAACCATCTTCCCTTCGTGTAATTCCAGGAAATCAGCGTGTAAAATCATCTCATTCACTGGGTGGAACTGGATGTCTTGTAAGATACACCGCCGTTCTTCTCCTTCAATGTTTAAAGTAACGAAGTGAGCTTGGTCAGTATAAACCAGCGGGCGGAAAAGAATCATGGGAGCGTGGAAGTGAACTTGTTCATCGCCACCGTACAGTACGCAGGGAACGTTCCCTTCTTCGCGCAATCGCTTCGCTTCTTTCTTGCCGAGATTTGCTCTTTGATACCCTATAATCTCTAACGTTTTCATAAGTAAGTATTTAATTTAAAATCTGGATTGAGAAATAAATAATGGACTAATAGATTCGTATTTATGAATTTTCTTGATGGCACTGGCAAACATTTCAGCCACAGTCAGCACCCTAATTTTTGAACAATGTTGCTTTAATGGAATAGTATCAGTAACTACTAATTCTTCCAGCATAGAATTCTCTATATTCTCGTAAGCCGAACCTGAAAGCACGGCGTGGGTAGCAATAGCGCGCACCGATTGGGCACCACTTTCTTTAAGCACTGTCGCTGCTTTACAAAGTGTGCCGGCGGTGTCTACCAAGTCATCTACGATGACCACATCTTTGCCTTCAACATTACCAATCACCTGCATTTCAGCTATCTCATTAGCTCGCTTACGGTGCTTGTCGCAGATAACCATATCGGTATGAAAATACTGAGCGAAATTACGGGCACGTTTTACTCCTCCTACATCAGGCGATGCAAAAATTAAGTTCTCCTGAGAGATTTGCTTCAAGTACGGAACAAAAATGATACTTCCACTAAAGTGATCTACCGGAAAATCGAAGAAGCCTTGAATTTGCCCAGCGTGCAGATCGCAAGTCATAAGCCGATTGGGTGCTGCTGCTGAAAAAAGATTAGCTACTAATTTTGCTCCAATGGCTACCCGAGGCTTATCTTTGCGATCCTGACGAGCATATCCGAAATAGGGCACTACTGCGGTAACGTACTTAGCACTCGCTCGCTTAGCCGCATCAATCATAAGCAGAAGCTCCATTAAGTTATCGGTAGGGGCAAAGGTAGACTGCACCAGAAATACATCGCAACCCCGAACTGATTCATTAAAATGGGTAGAGAGTTCGCCGTCGCTAAATCGTTCAATCGTTACTTCTCCGAGAGTTTTGCCGTAAGTATGAGCAATTTCTGTTGCAAGATTTTGGGTAACAGACCCAGAGAAGATTTTAACGGTAGCCATGAATATGTCTCTCTAATAAATAGCTATAAACACCAATCGCACGGCGAACCGTCCCGACTCGTAGGAATCGGGACGGTTCGCCGTGCGATTAACTAGTGAGTTGTCCGGCAAGGACTCGAACCCTGAATAAAGGCACCAAAAACCTCTGTGTTACCATTACACCACCGGACAAGGAAATGGGACTGCAAACTTAGAACATTATGTATACAAAGGCAAAAAATGATTTGTTCAATTTTTAAGATTTTTTTACCCTGAGAACACTAATTTTGAATAATACAATAACAATGTAGGGAAATAGAATCTTGCAGCATTTTAATAATACTTTGGTATATAAGTTGTACTTATCTTTCAGGAAAATTGAGATACTATTAACTTTTTCTCCGGCAATTAATAATAAAAGTTAGATAAATATGATTTTTATCATATAAACTTTTACTTTTAAAGTATAATTGTCGTATATTTACATAAAAATATTACATCGTAATAAATTATAACGAACTCATTGTTCCCGATATGGATTTCTTACATAAATTAAAAAGAAGTCATTACTCAAAATCATTACTAACTGCCTTGTTATTAATTGATATTTTGATAATCGTTGTCTCATTTAGATTATCATTTGGTCAATTATCAGTAGATACCACTGAATATTTACCTGTATACCAACCCTTCTTAGTTATTTCGGTTTTGCTTTGGGTTGTTACATCGCTCTTTTGTGATGTATATCAAACTAGTAATCTGAGAAAGATATCCACAATTTTAGTTAGCACCTTATTAAGTTCTTTATTAAGCGGTTGTGGGGTAGCTATCTATATTTTGTTCTTACAACAATATGTATTTTCTAATTATTTTTTGATTTCATTTTCTGTTATCTCAGTGATATCCTTGGTATTAGTCAAAATATTATTGTTCGTTGGTTACAAACGGTACCGCTCACTTGACAAGAATAGAAAGAAGGTAATTATTATTGGATATACACCAACTGGAAAGAATCTTTATAACTATTTTGTGCAGGAGCAGCCATTAGGTTATAAATTTATGGGCTTTTTTGATGACGGCCTAAAGTTTGTCAATAATGAAAATGATTACCGGGGCAATTTAAGCCGAGTAAAACAATTCTGTCTATCGGAAAATATTGACGAAATATATTATGCACTGCCTAACAAGGTTTCGTATGTTAAGGACATTGCTAAATTTGCTGACGATAATTATATTTACTTCGGTATAGTACAAGATGCCGGCGGACTCGATCAAATGAGTATTGATACTCAACTTTATGATAACGGGCGCATTCCAATACTATCGCCGCGCCGCGATCCACTCAAGATCTTTTATAATAGACAGATTAAGAGAGCCTTCGACATTGCGTTTTCTTCTGCTGTAATTTTATTCCTTTTTCCTTTTATCCTACCTCCTATTGCCATTCTTATTAAACTAGATTCTCCCGGACCAACATTTTTTAAGCAGCTACGCAGCGGAAGAAATGGTAAGCCTTTTTGGTGTTATAAGTTTCGTACTATGAAAGTAAATAACGAAGCCAATTCCAGACAAGCTGAGAAAAAC
>NZ_JBARYM010000341.1:0-1920 GCF_049647865.1 Tunicatimonas sp.
GATATTAGGCCCAGGGTTCAAGCTAATGTGAGTACGGGTAAATATGGAGCATACGTTGGCTATTCCCGAGGAATCAGAAATTATAAATCGTACTTCGTGGGAGGAACCAATGAAGCTTACAGTAGATTGGTCAGGTTTGGACTAACCTATCGTATAAACTGAAAACTATTGGTGATAAATAACTACTTATTTTCAAAATTTAATTCTCACTGTGACTAACCCTAAGCAATACGGACTTATTGGCTATCCACTGAGTCATTCATTTTCTAAGCAGTACTTCACCGAAAAATTTCAACGCGAGGGAATTACTGATTCTACCTACGAGCTATTCGAAATACCCAGTATTGAACAATTGACCGACGTTTTTCAGCAGAACCCCAACCTGCGAGGCCTGAACGTGACTATTCCTCACAAGCAGCAGGTGATGCAGTACGTGGATGAGTTTGACCCAGTAGCCCAACGTATCGGTGCGGTGAATACAGTTCGGATTGAAGCGAATAAGAAAGTGGGGTTCAACTCGGATTACTACGGCTTTCGCGACTCGCTGCTACCGTGGCTAAACAGAACTTCAGTAGATCAGGCATTAGTACTGGGGACCGGGGGGGCTTCCCGAGCGGTGGTCTGCGTTTTAGAAGACTTAAAAATTAAATATACCTACGTTTCCCGCCAATCTAGCGAAAAATCCATTTCCTACGCCGAACTAAAGAACAAAAATGTTAAAAACTACCCCCTGATTATCAACACCACCCCGTTAGGTATGAGTCCGAATAGGGGAACGTACCCTGACCTGAACTACAATCAACTAACCTCCAACCATTTTTGCTACGACTTAGTGTACAATCCCGAAGAAACAGCGTTTATGCGATTGGCCAAACAGCAAGGAGCTCGAGTGAAAAACGGACTAGAGATGCTTCACCGGCAAGCCGAAAAAAGCTGGGAGTTTTGGAATGCACCTTAGACCATAATTGCTAATTATATGATTTTATAGTGTAGGTTATAAATTATTCCACCGTCTTGAAAAACGGTATAACTGCCCAATTTCGTTTTACTATCATACAGGCGGTTTAAATAGCTCTCACCAGAGCGGATTGACATCGACTCTACGGTGTCTGAATCATCATCAAAGAATGCAAATTCTATACTATTTATATCTTGGCTATCGTAGATGAAATCAGTTGGGGTGTAAATAGTGAGTGGCAAGGTGCTAGACGAAGTATTCCAATACGTAGAACCACGGTAGCTAATGTTCTGATGACCAATTTCTCTCATTAATATAAGATCTGGCCACTGAGCATCCCCTATGCTATCCACATCCCAAATATGCTGCTCTAACCCCTGAATTTCTGTTACTACCAGTTTCGTAATTTGGTAGTTACCAATTCGGAATTGCGCATCTGTGCTTTTCTTACCCCCTGATAAGTTAGTAGCGGTCATCCGCAGCGTGTATTCGCCCGGATGATTCATCCTTAAGCTTGGCTCCTTAACATCATCGTAAATAGAAAGATGTTGACCATTGACAAACCACTGGTAGCTAAGGTTTTCGTCAGAATTGTTAGTAATCACTAAATCCTCGTAAGGGTGTAATAGAGTATTGCTCAAGCTAAAACTAACTTGAGGCAAAGCTATCTCGTCTTCACACCCAAAGGCGAGTATGGAGAGTACAAAAATCAAGTATTTTTTCATTAGTCATTCCAATTTGATGCGTAGATATATCTAACCAGGCCGCAAGAGGTTCGGATATACGAGTAAGGTGTGCAAGTTGTTGCTAGAGAACATACAATTACTTTGTGAAAAAACTGGAGCCCTACGCTGATTTTTATATTCATTCATCACCCGAACGGAATTTCTCAATTTCTTCGGCAGAAAGACCAGTCATATCCGAGATTGTTTCCGTAGAGTAACCTTTGGTTAATCCTCGTT
>NZ_JBARYM010000342.1:0-1682 GCF_049647865.1 Tunicatimonas sp.
TCTAAGTAGTGGTAGGCATCGGCATGCCGAACTGAGTCTAACACCCGATATTCCTGAGGATTGTTCATAATAGAAGAATCTAGCTGCCGACCTAATTGAACTTCTTGATCCAGTGAAAATACCTGGATAGTGAAGATGATTTGGCGGGAGTACTCGGTCACGAAATCGCTCACGCCGACCTGCGCCATTCGATGCGAAACCTTCAGCGGCAGTACGGTATTAGCATTCTTCTTGGTCTCGTCCTGGGTGAAGGAGGCAATCAACTGACCCAAATTGTAGGGCAACTTGCGGCGGGGGCGGCCGGTTTATCGTTCAGCCGGGAGTTTGAGACTGAGGCCGATGAAGCATCGGTGGAGTACCTTTCGCAAACCCCGTATAACTGTGCCGGGGCCCGGTCGTTTTTCCAGAAGCTCACCGATGATGGTAAAACCAGCGGGATACCGACTTTCCTGAGTACGCACCCCAACCCGGCCAACCGTTTTGAAAATATCACGGAGAAAGCCCAAGCGATTGGTTGTAGTACTCAGCCTTACAATCCGGCTTCTTACCGGGATTTTCAGCAAATGCTACCCAGCAACCCTCGCTAAGTAGGTTCAACCGGGCAGTCTATCTTCCAATCAAGTTTTGGGTATCTCGACACAAAAGGTAGTACCCTGATTTTCTTCACTTTCGTACCAAATCCGCCCATTATGCCAATCAGTAATACATTTAATATAGAACATGCCCTTACCAGTAGAAGGTTCTCCCTTCAATCCGGGCCTTTTGGCGGAGGAATCCTTGTCAAACAAATTGTTTTGTAAATCTTTCGGAATACCTACCCCGTCGTCTTCTACCACAAACAATACGGTATCGGTTTGATCGGTTACCCGAACAGCAATAATACCATTGTCGTGAGTAAATTTAATTGCGTTAGATATGAGATTATTCAATGCCTGCATAAATTTTATATCGTCCAACTGCATATTAATTACCTCATGGCTGGTTTCAAACTGAAACACTTTATGAATATGATGCTGCGACTCCTGGTATTCATTCATCGTTAACTTTATTTGCTCCACCACATCCACCTTTTTCTTTAGCAACTCCACTTCGGTGGTGTCTATCATCTCCTGATTGACATAATCCCGAATCAGATTTACTGCCTGCTTACAGACTTGGTTAATATGCTCTAGATACTGGTAAACTTCTTCTTGCCCCTCGCCCTGAAGACTATGTCTAACCAAAGAAATTAATCCTTTTATATTGGCAAACGGTCGGGTGAGATCGTGAGAAACAATTTCCATGACCGCGTTTTTCTTAGCGGTAATCTTATTCAGTACCAGGGAATTCTCCTTCTCGTTCGTAATATTAGCAATTATACCAGCCAGCTTACGATTTCTCTCATCTTCTTCGTAAGCAAAAGAAATTAGGCGAAGCCAAAGAACCGAGCTATTCGGATGCTGAATCCGAAATTCTACTATTCTTTCCCGTTCTAACTGCCCTAGCCGCAGTTGCTGGCAGATCTCAACCAGGTAATCCCGGTCCTCCGGATGTATACTATCCAGCAAAGCCGCCGGATTAGCAATCACATCCTGCCTTTTGAAGGGAAAAATCTGCTCAAAATAGGGATTTAGATACAACAGCTTATTCGTAGCTAGGTCAATATTAAAAACAATGAGGTGCGACTGCTCACTGAGTTGTGT
>NZ_JBARYM010000343.1:0-9254 GCF_049647865.1 Tunicatimonas sp.
GATACGTATAAAACCCAGACCAACAGTCTTTCGGATAAGATGGATGTAGATAAACTGGAAGAAATTATTGGGTACGGTTTTGATGGTGGGCATAAAATCCAGGCGGTAAAAGATGCTGATGGGAATGATATTGCTTACACAATCAACCGCACTATGATGCGGGTAGATATTCCCGAACCGCTTCAGCCCGGGGAGGACATCACCTTTTCAGTAGACTGGTACTACAATATCAACGATCGCAATTTAATGGGCGGCCGGGGCGGTTACGAGTACTTTCCCGAAGATGGTAACTACCTGTATACGATCACTCAGTGGTTCCCCCGCATGGCGGTGTACGACGACCATAACGGCTGGCAGCATAAGCAGTTCATGGGCCGAGGCGAGTTCGCCCTTACCTTCGGTGACTATGAAGTAGAAATTACTGTGCCCTCCGATCACATTGTAGCTTCCACCGGAACGTTACAGAATCCCGAAGAAGTGCTGACTTCTGAGCAACGCGAGTTATTAGAAGAATCTAAAACCTCCGACAAGCCAGTAGTTATTGTCAGCCAGGATGAGGTAGAGAAGAAGGAGAAACGTCGCGAGAAGGGGATTAAAACCTGGGTGTATCACGCCGACAGCGTACGGGATTTCGCCTTCGGTAACTCGCGTAAATACATCTGGGATGCGATGGGCGTAGATATTGACGGACGCACCGTGATGGCGATGTCGTACTACCCGAAAGAGGGTAATCCGCTGTGGGAGCAGTATTCTACCGAAGTGGTAGCTCACACGCTAAAGACTTACTCCAAATTCACCATTCCCTATCCATACCCGAAAGCGATATCAGTGGAAGCCTCTAATGGCATGGAGTACCCGATGATCTGCTTTAATTACGGACGTCCGGCCGCTGATGGTACCTATTCGGAGCGCATTAAATACGGCATGATCGGAGTAATTATTCACGAAGTGGGTCATAACTTCTTCCCCATGATTGTGAATTCTGACGAGCGGCAGTGGACCTGGATGGACGAAGGGCTGAATACCTTTGTACAGTACCTGACCGAGCAGGAGTGGGATCGCGAGTATCCTTCGCGGCGGGGGCCTGCATTCAAGATTGTTCCCTATATGAGTGGCGACCAATCGCAGATCAGCCCAATTATGACCAACTCCGATCAGGTGCAGCAATTGGGGCCAAACGCCTACGCTAAACCAGCCACTGCTCTAAATATTTTGCGGGAAACCGTGATGGGTCGGGAATTGTTCGACTACTCTTTTAAGAAGTACGCCCAGCGTTGGGCCTTCAAACACCCCGAGCCGGGAGATTTCTTCCGCACGATGGAAGATGCTTCGGGTACTGATTTAGACTGGTTTTGGCGTGGCTGGTTCTACACCGTAGACCACGTAGATATTGGGATTGACGGCGTAAAGTACTACCAGATTAATACGAAAAATCCCGAGGTGGAAAAACCAATTGCTAAGCAACGCTACCAAGAGCAGGAAAAGCATATCAGCCAGAAGTATAACTCCGAAGACGTAGCCACTACGGCTATTGAAGCTGATCCATCGCTACGTGACTTCTACAACCGCTACGATCCCTTCTCCATAACTTCGGAAGACCAGCAAGCCTACGATTCATTTATCGCTAGCCTGAATGATGAGGAACGCCAGTTGGTAGAATCGGGCAAGCATTTTTACGAAATTGACTTCAGCAATGTCGGCGGCTTAGTGATGCCGGTAATCTTGAGCTGGACTTACGAAGACGGTAGCACTGAGATTGAACGCATTCCGGCCGAAATATGGCGGTATAATGCTGAAATGGCAACTAAAGTTTTTGCAAAAGATAAAAAGGTAGCTCAAATTGTAGTGGATCCTTACCGCGAAACAGCGGATACGGACGAAACAAATAATTACTATCCGAAGAAGAATATTCCGACACGCTTTGAGGTGTTCAAAGAAAGCCAGCGCGCCCGAGGTACTTCCGGCGAGAACCCCATGCAACAGCAGCGGAAGCGAAGCAACGGGGATGTGGGTAACGAATAATAAGTAGTAGCTAATTGTTCGTTATTCATTAATTTGATTAGTCTGTAGCGTGAAGCGTGCTGCCCGTAAAAAAGCATAGAAGCTCAACTTCCGGGCACTGAGCCAACGCCTTAAAGACCGGGTTGCTTCGCCGCTGTAAGCAGGCACCACGGCACGACCATCTGTGGCAAAACAATAGCCTTAGTAATATTCATCTACAGCGCGCTGTCTGCATTGGAAAAAAACACTGCCCGCAGAAGTGGACGACACATTTCCTAAGTAATTGGTAGTCGCTAAATTCATAGGCACTCTTGCTTTGTGAGAGTGCTTTTTTGTTAGTATTACTATCCCAGTTTTCGCTGATAAAAATACTCAGCTACCGTAATTTTCAAATTTTATTTCAGCATTGAAGTAAACATTTCTACTAAGAAACACTTCGATAATGAGTAGGGTATTCACCTACTTAAAGAAACTTTTTTAACCTTTTATCTAAATTTTTTTATGAGCGATTTAAGAACAACGAATCAGTACGAAAAGCAAAACCCGTTAGATCAATATCCCCGTCCACCCTTTCCTCGTCAGCCCCAGAATCGTCCGGGAGTTGTTGGTAAGATGGAACCTTTGCCCGATCACGGAGAAAAAAGTTATCAGGGCTTTGGGAGATTAAAAGGGCGCAAAGCCCTAATTACCGGAGGTGATTCTGGTATTGGTCGAGCGGCTGCTATTGCCTTCGCTCGTGAGGGAGCCGACGTAGTAATCAACTACCTACCCGAAGAATCTGAAAATGCTAAGCAAGTGGTGGAGTTAATTGAAGCCGAAGGATGCAAAGCCGTTTCTATTCCGGGTGATATTTCTCAGGAGGATTTTTGTAAGAAATTAGTAGAGGAAGCGGTGAGTGAACTCGGTGGACTAGATATTTTGGTGAATAACGCCGGACGACAAACAGCCCAATCCAGTATTGAAGACCTGACTACTGAACAGTACGATAATACGTTTAAAGTAAATGTGTACGCCCCATTCTGGATTTGCAAAGCCGCAATTCCTCATATGGAAGCAGGAGCTTCTATCATCAATACGGCATCAGTACAAAGCTTTGATCCATCGGAAAGTTTACTCGACTATGCCCAAACTAAAGCCTGCAACGTAGCTTTTACTAAAGCCCTTTCGCAACAAATGGCCGAGAAAGGCATTCGAGTGAATGCGGTGGCTCCGGGCCCTTTCTGGACACCCCTCCAGTCGAGCGGTGGGCAACCTCAGGATAAAATTGAAGAATTTGGTTCTACTACCCCGCTGGGCCGTCCGGGTCAACCCGCTGAGATTGCTCCGGTATACGTACTGCTAGCTTCTCAAGAATCAAGCTATATGACTGGTGAAGTAGTGAGTGTTACCGGCGGAATGATGCCATACTAAATTGAGAAAACTTAAAAATCCGAGGCTTCATCAGTTTCGGATTTTTTATGTCTAACAGGAAAGGTCAGCTGTATGAAACTATTATGCTGCTAAACTCATTCTACATTTTAGCGTACCTTTATAAGAGAAAGAATTTTTGTTCCCAATTTTGAATGAATCGATCAAGGCATTCATATAGACTTATGGCGACTG
The DNA here is from genome assembly GCF_049647865.1 of Tunicatimonas sp. Lineage (NCBI taxonomy): Bacteria > Pseudomonadati > Bacteroidota > Cytophagia > Cytophagales > Catalimonadaceae > Tunicatimonas > Tunicatimonas sp. The sequence goes on from NZ_JBARYM010000343.1 coordinate 3,604, forward strand.
CTTTAGCCTTGCTGATGTTGATCTCATCGGTAGGGTTTAGCGTGAACATGCACTTTTGCATGGGTGAACTGGCGAGTGTGAGCCTTTTAGGTAAGGCACAAGCTTGTTCTTTGACCGTAAGTGAGTCGTCTTGCCATCAATCGGAGGAAACTGAAATTAATAAAATGGACTGCTGTCAAGACAGTTCGTTCTCAGTAGGATCGCAAGCTGATTTCTCCACTTCTTATACGGTAGAAGCCCCTCAACAAGCACGCACCTCTCTGGTTTCGCTACCATTTCTTACGCTAGATTATTTACTTCCTACGAGCAGTGTTATTACTGACTTTCCTTATCTGGCGTACAAACCACCGCTACTGAGCCAAAACGTTACGGTGATGGTGCAGTCATTTCTTATTTAGACCACCTTTCTTTTTATGTGAAGTATACCGTCGGCAACGCTACTAGCATTGGTTACGGGTTCGCTGCTGTTGCAAGATGTAGTTCATCTTGAGATAGCAGTGAAAATCATATCTATCTGATTATCAGAATTATAAACCGATAAAGGTGAAAAAAATATTTTTGTTATTCTGCTGGGGGGTATTCTTTCTGCCCGCCAAAGTTCGCGCCCAGGGGCCCCCAATCACTACAGACAAACCAATCATGCTCGGCTCCAAAAGTGTGATTCTTAAAACCCTGACTGAAATTAGGAGTACTAAAGAAGGTACCTTTGTGAACGCCCCGCTCATGGTACACTATTTACCCACTTCCAATAGTTTAGTGGCGATTCACATTCCCTACATCACTTACAATTTTTCTAATCCAGAAAGAGAAGATGGAAGTAATTTGGGTGATGTTCAACTACTGGCAAAGTATCAGTTCTATAAGAAAGATGGAAAAGGCAAAACCTTTAGGACGGTAGTTAAAGCATTGCATACCTTCCCAACCGGAGAAGATATCAATATTATGGGAATGGGTTTGGGCGTACACCAAACGTATTTGGGAGTAGTTGCTGGTTACGAAAGCTTGCAGTTGGGAGTCTCTAATGAGTTAGGCTACAATCAGGTTTTTGATAAAGACTTTGACGAGCTACGCTACAAGCTAGGGTTCGGCGTACCGCTGCTCAAACCTACTTATCCGGTTAAAAAAGTAAACTTATACTTTGAATATCAGAGTAGTTGGCTAGTCAATCGGGATGAGGTATTACTATTGTACGCTCAGGGTTTGCAGTACGCTCGAGGCCGGTTTACCATAGAAGCATCAATACAGTTCCCACTGTATCAAAACTTGCCGGATGACCAACGCTGGAACCGGAGCCTGTTTCTGGGAACCCGCTATATATTTTAAATCTACGAATTGTAAATAAAAGCATCATGAAAAATTTAATCATATTCATTTTAGCAATATTCGCGTTTGCTCCGTTGGCAAACGCTCAATCCAATCAGAGAGACAATTATACCGTACGAGTAGATGGGCTAGGTTGCCCGTTTTGTGCCTATGGCTTAGAGAAGAAGTTTAAAGACTTCAAGGGTATTAAAGACGTAAAAATAGCGATGGAAACCGGAGTCTTCACTTTCTCTTACCCTGCTGATAAACCACTAAGCATAGAGCGGGTAGAAAAACAGGTAGAGCTAGCTGGATATACCCCAGTAAGTACCGAAATTACTCGGGTCGACGGAAGCCTAGAAACTAGCGGGACTGAACTAGTTGCTGATAACCAGACTGGTGTAGTAAGTCTGAGTAGTTCAAAAATGTTTGTAGCCGGAAATTGTGAAATGTGCCAAGCCAGAATAGAAAAAGCGGCATTAAAAGTTAATGGTATCAACCAAGCCAGTTGGAATGTGGCAACCAAAATGCTTTCAGTTGATTTTGATACGACTGCTACTTCGGAAATGGCTATCGCGGAAGCTATCGCTACGGTAGGTCACGATACTGAATTCATTCAAGCTAAAGACAGCAAATACGAGAAGCTGCCAGCCTGCTGTTTGTACCGGAAGTAAGAACATTTTTTGCTTAGCTACCTTTTTGACACATGAAAATATTGAAAGATAATAGTATAACCAGAACGCTAATTATTGGTGTTCTGGCCAATACACTACTTGCCGCCTGTGGGCGGGCTGACTGGCAAGAAATTGGTACAATTGATCTGCAAGAACATACTCCAATTGGCCTAACATTATTGAACGAAGACCTCTGGATTTCTGACGGTGATAACAATCAGTTGGTAAGACTAACGCAGCAGGGGGAAGTCTTAAAAGTGTTTCCTGGTTTGGACCGACCGATGCACTTGACTACGGATGGTGAAAGTTTAGTAGTGCCTGAGTACGGCTCTGACCGAATTGTCAAGATTACGGGTAAAGCTTCCCAAGAATTTAATATTCCTGATAGCTTAGATGCGCCAGCGGGGGTTTCGGTTTTAGGTGACGAAATGGCCATTGCTGATTTTTACAACAACCGAGTGCTATACTCAGACGGGGAAGCCTGGCAAACAATGGGTAAGAAAGGGAATAATGATGGTGAATTCAACTACCCAACAGATGTGCAGATTACTGCGAACAAAATATACGTGGCCGATGCTTACAACCATCGGGTTCAGGTTTTTAGTAAATCGGGCAAGCACCTACAAACCATCGGGCAAAATCAGCAGATGAATGCTGCTACGGGTATCTTTGTTTCGAAAAGCGAATTATTTGTCACTGATTTTGAGAATAGCCGAGTACTGATTTTTGATTTGAAAGGAACTCTGTTGCAAACTATTTCAGATGCATTAGATAAACCTACTGATGTTTTAACCAAAGGCAACCGAATGTGGATCGCCAATTATGGGGGAAGAAACTTAAAGGTATACGAACGGTAGAAAGTACATCGCTAAAACTGAAATTCTTCTAAATCACAATGTCACCAAGTTCTTCTTTTACTGTGGAGGTTTGCTCCGTTTTCATTAGAGCTAACCCGAAAGTAATTGGACCCACTCTTCCTAAAAACATCAGCATAATGATGAGTAGTTTTCCCAACGGTGTCAGTGCCCCGGTGATTCCGGTACTTAATCCCACAGTTCCCAAAGCAGAGGTAGCTTCGAAGATGACCTCGAAAATAGGGTGTTCTTCTACTAGACTCAAGAGAAAGATGCCTGTCCCCAGTACAATAATATAGAAGAAGAAATTAGTAGCGGCTAGTCTTACCTTGTCGGGAGGTATAGTTCGGTTTGCGAAGGTAATATTTTCTTTACCCCGTAATGTGCCCACCATAACGGCGTATAGCGCGGTGATAGTAGTAGATTTAATACCACCTCCCGTACCTGAGGGAGAAGCTCCCGATAGCATCATTATGATAATTAGAAACAGCACTCCGCTCGATAAATCACCAATAGCATAAGTATTAAATCCCACGGTAGTAGAAGCTGTCATCACCTGGAAAATAGATACCAACAAGCTGTTCTCTGGACTGTAACCGGCAAACTGACTCTCAGTTAGAAAAACGATAAATGAACCTATCGATACAAACACTAACGTAAACCTGAGAATAATTCGACTGGTAAAAGTAAGGTGTTCCTTTCTACCAGTAATCCTTAGATAAATATCTGAGAACACAATAAAACCAATTGACCCACCTAAGGCCAGCAGAGTAATAACGAGGTTGATCCAGAAATCGAACTTAAAATCTTCTAAGCTATTGTTGAACAGGCTGAACCCCGCTGTACAAAATGCGGAAATACTATGAAAAATAGCCTGCCATAGTGCATCGGGGGTATCGGCTTGCCAAAACAGAATAAACAAGATAACTGCCCCGATGGCCTCGATGCTAAAAGCAAAGATGACCACGCTACGAATGAAGTCAATAATTGAGAACCCTTCGGGAAGACTAAAATCGGTTTTTATGAGACTTTCCCCCAGCGTAGAGAGTTTTCTGCGGCTGGCTAACACTACAAACGAAGCCAACGACATATAGCCAATTCCACCAATCTGAATTAACAGAATAATAATAATTTCGCCCGCTAAGTTATAGCTGTCGGGTGTACTTACCGTAATTAGTCCGGTGGTAGATACTGCTGAGATAGCGGTAAACAAAGCATCTAAGAACGAAACCGGTTCTTCGTGTACGAACGGTAAAGCCAGCAGTATGGAGCCAACAATCATCAAAGAAACGTACCCCAACATCAGTAACATGTAGGGGTTGATACTGCCAATGAAGCGAGAAAATGCAGACATAGATGAGTTAAGGTAGAGAAAAAAGATACTCGCAATCTACAAGATAATTGGCACCAATTTGTTTGTTTCCGCCCACAAATCACTACATAAATGCAACTTATTTCAATAACAATCTGTCTTATTATAGGGCTTTAAGGAAATTTTATATGGCTTTAGTCACTGATAACCAACCTCTTAACTATGAGAAATAAAAATATACTATTCTGGGGACTGCTGGGTAGCGGCGTTCTCTTTGTACTGCTGCTGATCATCATCGGCAATATTTTAACCATTGGTGATAATATTGCTGAAATTCATCCTTATCTGAGCTATGCTTTTTACGGAGTTACGGTTCTGCTACTCTTCTTTTTAATTGTCCGTCCTTTGCTTAGTGTATTTACCTTGCCTGAAATCAAAGCCGGGCAATTTTTAGATGATGATATGAGCGATCCTGGTTCTAAGGCTGCTCGTAAGGTGGCTAAGCAACTAATAGGGCAGGGGCAGCTAGATTTAGCGGAAAAGAATGAATTGAACCGTCTGTTGAAGTCAGGACAAGATCCATCAGAAGCATTGGGCAGAATATTCGACGGGCGGCTTGACCGGATGGATGATATTGTTCATCGGCACGCCAAGCAGGTTTTTATTTCTACTGCCTTATCACAAAATGGACGACTAGATGCTGTTTTGGTACTAATGATTAATTTCCGTATGATGAAGGAGCTGGTGCGAAACTATGGCTACCGACCTACTTACGGGCAGCTAATTAAGACCTACACGAAAGTGCTAGCCGCTGCTTTAATTGCCGATGGAATCGAAGATGCCCAATTGGCCGAAATATTTCCGCAGATTAGCCGTGGCTTCTTAGGAGTCATTCCTGGTTTGGGTACGTTATCTTCTTCTATTCTACAAGGCACCGGAAATGCCTTTCTAACCCTGCGAGTTGGTTACATTACCAAAGGTTATTACGCAATGGCTGGGCAAGGTTTGTCCCGTCGTCAGCTTCGAGTTTCAGCGAATAAAAGTGCTATTAAAAAGCTCTCTTTAATTGTGCGAGAGTCGCTATTGGTATTTCCTCGCGAGGCGCAGCGTAAAGCCAAAGAGGTGTTAAAGTTTGTATAATACTTGTCACTATCTACAGCTTGGGTAGTTGGATTACTTTATTTTCTTTTTCAAAAGAATCACTTTATTACGGTAGTTGGTACAGGAACGTACTTATACTAGATGTTGACTTCTTCAACACCTTGCGGAAATAATAATAAGCTACAGCAGTAAATCACAGCCTTATCTTATCTAATTTCTCAGGCAGTTTTTAACTGTGTGTATTAAAAATAGTATTACTTTAATAAATTTGAGTAATACAAAGCTTTATTTGCTTGCGGTATTTTTTTGAACAAAATTCATGGAAAGATATCGTTTCGTTCATCAACCTATCTATGCAAGTGATGAAATCTTCAGGAAATATCATTTCAGTAGTTGTACTGACTTCGC
>NZ_JBARYM010000344.1:0-8737 GCF_049647865.1 Tunicatimonas sp.
TTAGTGAAACCGCCGCCGAACTCAATCGCCTCAGCTAATGTCTCTTCGGAGTTCATTTCGTAGTAGCCTGGGCGTTTTACCTGCCCCTTTAGCTCAATCCGAGTTTTGTAAGGTACTACTCGAATGATATCTTGGTCTTGCAATTGAGTAGTGCCCGATGGTTCTTCGACTCCTACTAATAAATCGTACATATCTAGCACATCGGCAACTTCGCCGCCCCGCACAATCTCTACGTTACGGAATGATCCGATAAACGACGGCCCTCCAGACAAGTATAACGCGGTAAAAGCTGAAGCTAGGGAGGAAAGGGTATATGTACCGGGCTTACGCACTTCACCCACAATAGTGACTTTGATACTCCGAGCACTACCCAAGGTTACTTCGGCGTAGGTATTAGCCGGTCGCTCTCGGTTGCCCCGCAGTCCGGCGTAAATTTCGGCTAAGCGGTTAATGGTTCTTCGTTCTGCCTCTTCAATGGTGAGCCCGTTTACGTACACTGGCCCTAAATTATCAATTCGGATAGCTCCGTTTCGATCTACCTCCAGCAGATAGTCTTGCTGAGAGGCACCCCAGATATTGATTGATAATTCATCGCCTGGGCCTAACTGATAATTTTTGGGGGTAGCAATATTCAGATTGGGTTCAAATGTTAAATCTTGGCTATTGAACAGACTAAACCCAAACACTTTTTGCTCTTCTGCACTAACATCATCTAGCGAAGGATCTCGTTGAGAGAGGCTATCCGCCCCGGCTTCATTATCGGAAAATGGCGATTTTTGTCGAGAAGAGGATGATTGACTGCCGCCCCGCTGAAGTTGCTGCATCCGCCGAACCAGTTTACTTACCTCGGTGCGAGGCATTCCCCGAATTAGGGCCTGCTCCTGAATGTTTTGAATGCTGATATTGCGCTCTTCAGCGGCTTGAACCAAACGCTGAATCTGTTCATCTGAGTAGTTATCTACCTGCACTCGGCTCCAGTCTTGCTGCTGTAGCAAACCAGCATCCTGACCGTATACTGAGATCCGTGCACATAATATAAGGAGAAAGAAGGTGGAAAAAAGGTACTTTTTCAACATACGATACTTTGCGGCGCGAACTCGGTTAGGAATCAATAGTTATTACGGCAGTGGCTAATGATGAACAAAACTACATATACTCTCACGATCTGGCAAACCTTCTTGCGAATTTGCTAAGTTCGGCCCGAAGGTTCCGAAATAGTGTTATGCTATTGACTAACAACATCTTAGCAAAAACTGCACCACTAGCCAAAAAACTTACTTGGTGTTACTTGCTGAGAGGAACGGTAAAAGAAGACACAATAGTATTATCTTAGTAATTAATAAAATATAGGGCAGGTCTATCTTGAGATATTTTAGATGCTGCTTAGCAGTACATTGATCAATAAGAAGAATGTTTACGTTGTACCAAATGGGCAGATTTGTCATTATATCTCCTGTTTTCTGGTAATAAGGCTCACCTTTCTTGCGGAATTATGCTTGCAAATTCGCTCCCATGTTCTCACCTTCGCAGTATGAGTCAACCTACGAAAAAACTGTTTTTGCTGGACGCTATGGCGCTTATCTATCGCGCTCATTTTGCCTTTAGTAAGAACCCCCGCATTAACTCCAAGGGGATGAATACCGGAGCCGCCTTGGGCTTTACTAATGCGCTAGTAGAAGTCCTTAACAAAGAAAAACCCTCGCATATTGCGGTGGCCTTTGACACTTCTGCTCCGACTTTCCGCCATATACAATACAAACCTTACAAAGCTCATCGGGAAGCCCAGCCGGAAGACATTCAGATAGCGGTCCCGATCGTAAAGGATATTATTCGTGCGTTTAACATTCCGGTACTAGAGTTGGATGGGTTCGAAGCTGATGATATTATTGGCACCTTTGCCAAGCAGGCTGCCCGCCGGGGGTTTACCGTTTATATGATGACTCCCGACAAAGATTTTGCTCAGTTGGTTGAGGAATGTATTTTCTTGTTTAAACCGGCTTACATGGGTAATAGTGTAGATGTGCTGGGTGTTCCGGAGGTGCTGAAAAAGTTTGATATTCAGCAGGTAACTCAAGTGTGCGATATACTTGGTTTGCAGGGTGATGCTTCAGATAATATTCCCGGAATTCCGGGAGTGGGACCAAAAACGGCATCCAAATTATTGAAGGAGTACGGCTCGGTGGAAGGAGTAGTGGCTAACGCGGAACAACTGAAGGGAAAGCAACGGGAACGGGTGATTGAATTTAGTGAGCAAGGATTACTTTCTAAGGAGTTAGCTACGATTAAAATTGATGTACCCCTGCCGTTTGAAGAAGAAGCACTAAAACTGGATGATCCTAACGAGCCGGAGTTACGTAGACTATTTGAGGATTTAGAGTTCCGCACTCTGGCTCGCCGGGTTTTGGATAAGCATCCAAATTTGCAACCTATGCAAGGAGGATTATTTGATACCGAAGAATTGGCCCCCGATCACAATCAACTTCCCTTCGTCTTTGAAGATTCTATTAAGAGTACTGAGCATAACTACCAACTGGTGGATACCGCTCAAAAGCGCGCTGACTTAATTGCTAAACTTACTAAAGAAACCGCCATCTGCTTCGACACTGAAACAGACAGCTTAGACGCCCTAGCCACGCAGTTAGTAGGCTTGGCTTTTGCGTGTAAAACCGGGGAGGCCTACTACGTTCCGGTTCCTGAGGAAAAGAGTGAGGTCCAGCAGATCGTTGACGAATTCAAACCCTTGTTAGAAAATGAACAGATTATAAAAATTGGGCAGAACCTGAAATTTGATATCCTGGTACTGAAAAAATACGACGTGAAAGTGGTCGGACCCATGTTCGATACTATGATCGCTCACTACCTGATTGATCCGGAGACTAGTCACTCCATGGATGCTATGGCGGAGAATTACTTGGACTATAAACCCGTTTCTATTGAAAGCCTGATCGGGAAGAAAGGTAAGAGCCAGGGAAATATGCGCGATATTCCGGTGGAAGAAGTAACCGAATACGCGGGCGAAGATGCCGATATTACTTTGCAATTGAAGGAAACTTTTGAGCAGAAGCTGCAGGAGGATGAAAAACTGCTTAAAATATTTAATCGGGTGGAGATGCCTCTGGTGCCGGTGCTGGCCTCCATGGAATATGAGGGAGTAAAAGTAGAGCCAGCCGTATTGCAGGAACTCTCGGGTGAGTTGGCGGAAAGCATCGTTGGCATTGAGCAAGAAATTTATGAGGTAGCCGGAGTGGAGTTTAACATCGGATCGCCTAAGCAACTGGGCGAGGTGCTGTTCGATCACCTGAAGCTACTGGAGAAACCCAAGCGCACTAAATCGGGGCAGTATGCTACGGGAGAGGCTATCCTCTCTGACTTAGCCACGGAACACGACATTGCCCGGCGAATTCTGAACTACCGCGAACTGGTGAAGCTCAAAAATACCTACATTGATGCGCTGCCCAAACTGATTAGTCCGCGAGATAATCGTATTCACACCTCGTATAATCAGGCAGTGACTTCTACCGGGCGGTTAAGCTCTACCAATCCTAACTTACAGAATATTCCTATCCGTACCGAAAAGGGGCAGCTCATTCGTAAAGCCTTTGTGCCCCGTAGCGATGATTTTATTTTACTGGCGGCGGATTATTCGCAGGTGGAGCTCCGGATTATGGCTTCGTTCGCGCAGGATGAAACCATGATTGATGCTTTTCAGAACGGACAGGATATTCACGCGGCTACGGCTAGCAAAATATTTGATGTTCCGCTAGACGAAGTAACGCCCGATATGCGACGCAAAGCGAAGACGGCCAACTTCGGAATTATCTATGGTGTCTCGGCTTTTGGATTAGCTCAGCGACTCAGCATCCCTCGCTCTGAAGCATCAGATATTATTAAAGCTTACTTTGAGCGGTTTCCGAGTGTGCGCGGGTATATGGACCAGGCCATTCAGCAGGCGCGAGAAGCAGAATACGTAGAAACAGTGCTGGGCCGTAAGCGGTATCTGAAAGACATAAATTCTCGCAATCCTACCCTACGCGGCTACAGTGAGCGTAACGCCATCAACGCGCCTATTCAGGGAACCGCTGCCGATATGATTAAAATTGCGATGGTGGATATTGCCGCTTGGATGCGACAAGAAAAGCTGCAATCCCGCATGATCCTGCAAGTACATGATGAACTGGTCTTCGATGCTCACCGCGATGAACAGGAAAAACTTAAACAAAAAGTTTGCGAACTAATGATTAATGCTTTGCCCCTTGACGTACCGATGGAAGTAGGCACCGGTTTGGGGGAGAACTGGCTGCAAGCGCACTAGAAGCGGATACCGGAATCCGAAAAACGCAAAAATTAGGTGAATACCTGCATTCAGAAGGTAAATATCCGAGTAAGATAGACATACAGGAAGGCTGGTTTTGGAAGGAAATGGTCCGGTTTCCATCTAAAGGTTTTCGCTAATGAATTCGGTAATCATGGTGAACAGGTGCAAGCGGGTGTTGCCGCCGTAGATACCGTGGTTGCGGTTGGGGTAATAAAATGAATCAAAGGATTTGCCCGCCGCAATCAGCGCATTTTGCATTTCTACCGCATTCTGAAAGTGAACATTATCGTCGCCGGTGCCGTGAATCAGCAGCAGATCGCCCTCTAGCTTTTCCGCGTGCGTGAGGGGCGAGTTCTGGTCGTAGCCTTCCGGATTCAGCTGAGGGGTTTGTAAGTAGCGCTCGGTATAAATGGTATCGTACAGTCGCCAGTTAGTAACCGGAGCAACCGCTACGCCCAGCGAGAAAACATCGTTGCCCAGCAACATACTAAGCAAGGTCATGTAGCCACCGTAGCTCCAGCCCCAAATACCGATGCGGTCAGCATCTACGTAGGGTAAATTACCAAAATACTTAGCACTGGCAATCTGATCTTCTACCTCGTATTTACCCAAATTATTATAGGTAACTGCCCGAAAGTCTCTTCCTCTCGCTCCGGTGCCCCGATTATCTACGCAAGCTACTAAATACCCTCGCTGGGCTAAATAATGAAACCACGGTTCGTGTCCTGCTAACCACCGATCCAGTACCATTTGTGAGCCAGGGCCACCGTACACGAACATCAGTAGTGGGTAGGTTTTAGTAGAATCAAAATCAGTGGGCTTAACAATGTAGGCATTCAGTTGTAGCGAATCGCTCACCGGAACCTGCGTAAACTCTTTGGTGCCCATCCGATAGGAGGCGACTTGCTCTTTCAACTCAGCATTGTCTTCTAGCACCTTCACTAGTTTGCCGCTGGGAGCTTGGTGCAAGCTTACTTTTAATGGCTGCTCAGAAGAGGAATGCCGATCAATAAAATAGGTGAAATCCGGGTTAAGCGTGATACTGTGGGTACCCGGCTCTACAGTTAAACGCTTTTTCCGCTTACCATCCGTCCGAATGGTGTACAGATGTCGCTCTAGCGGCGAGACTTCGGTGGAAGTATAGTAAGCAAGCTTCTTATTCTCGTCCACTCCCAAAAACTCACTCACCTCCCAATTGCCCTGGGTAATTGGGCGTACTAATGAGCCATCCATACTATGAAGATAAATATGCTTGAACCCATCTTGCTCACTGGTTCGTACAAACTGTTCGCCATTCTTTAGATACACTAACTGATCGTTGAAGTCCAAATCGACGTAGGTGCCGCTTTCTTCGGTGAGTACTACCGCTACTTTTCCGGTGATAGCGTTGGCGTGGATAATCTCTAGCTTATTTTGCAGGCGGTTCATTCGAATGATTGAGAGCAGAACGTTATCATTTGTCCACTGCATCCGTGGCACGTAGATGTCGGTTTCTTCCCCTAGGTCTACCGAAGTAGTTTGCTGGTCGGCTAACTGATAAATAGAGACGCTAACATTAGAATTGGCCTCTCCTGCTTTTGGGTACTTAAAGCGATAATCTTCGGGATACAGGTTGTTCCACAGTTGCATGTTGTATTCTGGCACCGTTGCTTCATCAAAAGAGATGTAAGCGATCTTATCGCTTTTGGGTGACCAGAAAAAAGCTTTGGTTACTGAGAACTCTTCTTCGTACACCCAGTCGGTACTGCCGTGAATCAGCTTATTCTTTTCCCCATCGGAAGTAACCTGCGTTACCGAACCATCGCTTAGTGTTACGTAGAACAGATTATTGTTTCGCACAAACGCTACCTTGCTACCATCGGGCGAAAAAGTAGCGTACGATTGTTTTCCCCCGTCAGTTAACGCTCGAAAAGAGCCATCGTTGCGGTCATAAACGTAGTAGTAGGCTCGGGAAGAACGACGGTAGATTGATTCGTACTCCGTAGCCACTAGCACCCGGTTCTCATCGGGACTGAAGGAATACTGTTGATATGCCAGCGCAATTGATTCATCTTCGGGAATAAGATTACGTCCGTTCACTAGTGTATCTACCGCCTCGCCGGTGGTAATATCGTACTGAACTATATGTTGGTAGTAATCAGTTTCTTCTTGCACCTGTGAGGTATAGTATTGTCCGTCATCCATCCAGTTGATTCCCTGAACATTGGCTTGAGAAAATAAACCTTGGCTGTATATTTTTTCTAGCGTAAGAGAATCTGTTTGGGCCCAACTTCCCTTGAAACTTAACAAAAAGAGAAGTGAGAAAATAACAGGGAGGACAGTTTGCATACTTATTTTTGGCATCTTAATTGCTTTCTTACATATTAGGAACATTAACTCTAGCAAAAACATTTTGGTTTTCAAAAGCTGCTCAGAGTTAAACAGTTTAGAATTAATACAGTTATGTGTGCTAATTAATAGTAAGTATCATTTTTTTAGTTAATTGACATCTATTTTTTTAGCAGTTTATACTGCGTGTTTGAATAATTTCTTGAAAACTCAATTATTTCTTACAAACGGGGTGGGCAACTTTATCTGTACGGTACAGTTTATGTACAAGTAATCTTGAATTTAATGGCATCTAAAAAGAAAACTTTTTCCGATCTGATTTCTCAGTCAGATATTCCGGTGTTGGTTGATTTTTACGCTACTTGGTGCGGGCCTTGCAAGGCTCTAGCCCCAATTGTAAGCGACACTGCCCGCGACTTCAAAGAAAAGCTAAAAGTAGTAAAAGTAGATATAGATAAAAACCAGTCAGCAGCAATGAAATATAAGATTCAGGGCGTACCTACGCTGATTTTATTTCAGAAGGGCAAGGTGCTGTGGCGACAGTCAGGGCTGATGACCCGACGAGAGCTAGGTGCCTCATTACAAAAAGCGATAGACAATTAATAGAGCTGGGTGCTGGGAGCCTAGGGCGGGGCGTACAAAACCCCACGTTCTAATCTCTCTGCCCCCGTAATAAACGATTTATTTAACCACAATTTATTTTAATTAAACAGACGAAAATTATGAAGAAGATTTTGTATTCATTTTTATGGCTATTCACCGTAGGTGGATTTTTATTTTTAACCAGTTGTGATGATACGGAAAATCCGGTTCCTGGAGCTAGCGTAATTAGTGTTTCATCGACAGATAAAACAATTGATAATGATGCTGTAGTAGCTGCTCCCGGTGAGACTTTTGGCATTGATGTATCATCTGGTGATGAAGAAGTAACAGCACTCACTAATGGTGCAATTAGTGTAAATGGTGCTAATACCGCTACTAATGGTACTATTGAATTTACTGTAGATACTGAAGCTGCATTAGGCAGTACTGCTGAGATTAATCTTTCTACCACTGGTGGCTTAACCGAACAAATAACAGTTACTGTAGGGTATGCTACTTTGGTTGATGTAGTAACGTTCGCTGATGGGTTTAGCTTATTAGCAGCCGCTCTTACCGATAATCAGGCGGTACTAGATGCATTAACCGCAGAAGCACCTGTTACTGTATTTGCTCCTACTGATGATGCTTTCCGTAATGCTGGTATTAATACCGCTGACGATTTACCTGACAACATTGCTCAGATACTATCTTATCATGCGGTTGGCGATGCTGTTTTAAGTAGCGCGCTCACTACTGGTGCAGTTGAGACTTTAGAAGGTAGCAATATACAAGTAGTAGTTGATGGAGATAATATTACTGTTGATGGAATTCCCGTTGCAGTGCCAGATATACAGACAGAGGATGGTAACGTAGTTCATGTAATAGAAAGTGTACTAGATCCGTCAGCATCTATTACTAATTCAACCGCCGTACTATTGGGTGGGCAAGGAAACTCTACAGAAGGAAGTTTCTATAACGCGATAGATAATGATGTATTACGGTTTTCTGAAGCTAGCACTAGTAGTGACGAAGTAGATTTTCTTTACTATTGGGGAGCTACCAATGAGCATTCTATTGCCGCTTTGGATGACAGTGGCGCTCAGTCCGTATTCTCCGCTGTGCAAGCAGATATCTCTGGTTTTACCCCGCAACCTGAAACCCGTTTTGTTTCAGTAGCTACTACTAGTGAGGATTTTGATGGAATTGTATCACAAAACGATTTAGAAGCTGTTCTGACTGGAGGCGATATCACTATTAACCAAACTAGTGTGACTGGTTTAGCAGTAGGTGATGTGTTTGCTATAGAATTAGACGAAGATCGTGGTGGTAGCCTAGGATTAGTAAGGGTTGCCGAGATAGTAGGCCCTGAGAATGGTAACGGTGCTATCCGTCTTGATGTAAAACTAGTTAACTAGATAAGCTATTTGATTAATCAATTAAGCGCAGGGGTTTCGGCTCTTGCGCTTTTTTTGTTTGGTGGGAGCGGTATTAACTTTGGAGTTACTTCGCTGA
>NZ_JBARYM010000345.1:0-12969 GCF_049647865.1 Tunicatimonas sp.
GCTGACTTATGGAAGTATACCCATACCTACATGATCGATCATGAAAATAAAGGATGGTATAATTTAGGCTTAGATATCAGTCCCGAATCTCGTACTTTGGCTAAAGGACAAGCCTGGAAGGGCAATTACCACAATGGGCGCACATTAATGTCGCTCAAATCCCGCCTCGCGCCCTGATTCATACAATCTGGGGGTAACTTACAACGTGCTTTTTGATGAGTATTCTGCTTTTTCTATGTTCATCATTATTGTAGATTGAACTCAGGTTCAAGCTAACATTCAAATAACGGTAGAACTAGAAATGGTGTTGGTGTATCTACTAATTTCCCGAATTAATTTACTGGATAAGTAATGAAGCAGTTGAACCGAATTATTCGGGACTATTTCGGCTTTTCAGCCACCGAACTTCGCGGATTCTGGGTATTACTACTGTTTGCAATCATACTTTTATTGATACCACCAATCACAAAACAGGTGTTGCTACAAGATTCCCATTATTCAACTACTGATCCAGCTAAATTAGATAGCCTTATAGCACTACTTAAACAACCGTCGAGAGATCTAGTGCCTAACGACAAATCTTTGGTGACCTCAACCAGTTACGTTCGATTCAACCCTAATATTGCTTCTGAAGAAATACTTATACAAAACGGTATACCTAACTGGTTAGCAGCACGAATAATTAAGTATCGGAGCAAAGGGGGAAGATTTCGAGAAAAAAGTGATTTGCTCAAAATTTACGGTTTTTCCGAAGGCTTATACGCTCAATTAGAGAACTACGTAGTGGTACCTAACAAACCTGCTCACAGTTATCAGAAAAAGGTTGCTGCCTCCGTGCCGTCTTATTCTAAACGGAAAGATTATCGTACGTTTGAAAAGAAGAAGTTAGCTGCTTTTGATATTAACCAAGCGGACTCAGTTCAACTAAAGCAAATACCTGGTATTGGTACTGTGCTATCGGCCCGGATTATACGCTTTCGCGATAAGCTAGGGGGCTTACATTCCAAACAGCAATTACAGGAAGTTTATCAGATTAGCGATGAAGCCGCCCAGAATCTGCATAAATACACCTATATTTCACCAGGGTATGAAGTAGCTCAATTAAGTATTAATACAGATGAGGTTACAGTTTTAGCCCAGCATCCGTATATTTCATACCAGTTGGCTCAAGTAATTGTTGACCATCGGAAGAACTACGGTAATTTTTCACGTATTGAAGACTGCCGGGAAGTATATTTAATGGAGGACTCTATCTTTCAAAAAATAGCCCCGTATATAGGTTTATAAATTTACTTAAAATGCAACGTATTTTACAATCCTATTTACGTCGGCTCACCAATCTTAATAGCACCAATCGGTCGTTATACCTACCCCGTTTATCAAGCCGTCAACATTTAGATATTCAGGAAGTTAACTTCACCAATAATATTTCATCATTTAAATTGATTGAATGGCTTATTGCTGAAGGAAAACACGAAATGAAAGAGGTGCCTCAAGGTATTATTCCGTTAGCACCCGTAGCCGATAGTCGGCAAACTACCGCAGCTCAGGTAAGTCAGGTTCTTCGGCAAATTGTTCGCACGAATAAATTTCTAAACGAAGAACAGGGCACGCACGATTTATACGTTGGTTGGCCATTTATACGGGGGCAGTTTCAAGATGGTACCCCCGTGCGGTGCCCGCTTTTGTTTTTCCCCATTGAATTACGACAGCAAGAAATTAATAGCCTAGGAAGGCAGTGGGTTTTATCATTGCGTGATGGTGAGGGTATCATGCTAAACCGAAGCTTTTTACTTGCTTATGCCCATCGCCACAATCTTCCCTTTAATGAATTGTTAAGCGAACCGAACTTTGACGAGTTTGATCGCGATAGCCGAGTGTTTCGGACTAATTTGTACCAGTTGTTCAAAGAGAGTGAGATTGAGTTAAACTTTAATCAAGAGCTATTTGTAGATGAGTTATGCTCTTTCCGGGGGTTCACCAAGGAAGAGTTTAAGGCGGAAACCGATTCTGGGGTTTTAAAGCTATTTCCTGAAGCAGTTCTAGGCATTTTCCCTCAATCAGGATCCTACCTAGTTCCCGATTACCAACAATTTCTGTCTCACGATCATATTCCGGATATTGAACAATTCTTCGCTTCCAAATTAGAGGGCGGGCTACCATCTGATCAGCCAGAGGTGGAAGAAAACTCTTTAGAGGCGAATTACCGATACGTACGACGAATTAAAGAAGAGCAGATCTATACACCGTATGATTTAGATGCCTATCAGGAACAGGTATTACGGGAAGTAAAGCTTGGTAAATCTTTGGTAGTGCAAGGACCTCCTGGCACCGGAAAATCTCAGTTGATTACTAATTTGGTATCTGATTTTATTGCCCAAGGAAAAAGGGTATTGGTAGTTTGTCAGAAAAGGGCAGCACTCGACGTAGTTCATCGGCGATTGAAGGAAAAAGAGCTTCATCAATTTGCGGGTCTGGTCCATGACTTTAAAAATGACCGAGCGGCTATCTATACTCAGATTCGCCAGCAGATCGAAGCCCTTTATGAATACGAGCTAAAAAATAATAGCTTAGATTCTATCTTCTTAGAGCGACAGTTTTTGCAGGCAAGCCGGCAGATTGAGAAAGCTTGTGAGGAACTTGATGAGTTTAAGCAGTCACTATACGATGAGTCAGAAGCGGGAGTTTCGGCGAAGGAACTGTACCTAACCTCACAAGTACAGCAAGAAAACATTAATGTTAAGCAAGAGTACCGGCATTTTAAAATTCCTGAACTGTCAGATTTTTTAAAACGCTTACACCGATATATCACTAACTATCTTAAGTACGATATTGAGCAGTATCCTTTTGCCCCTCGCAAATCATTCGCTCAGCATTCAATGCCAGAATTAAAAACGATTAAAGAATATTTGGAGGAGATACCAGTTTATAAGCAGGCATTGGTAGAAAAAGTGCAAGCGGTACTTAAGGCAGATATTGACTTTGTAATCTGCGAAAACATTCAATACCGTGCCGATGATATAGATCTCTTTCTTAAACTTTTGGAGAACCCTAAAAGCTACGAGTTTTTTCAGAAAATTGTTGGAAAGATCGATAAAGATGCTGACCCACTTTGGTTGGCTAATATGGAGCGGATTATTTTGGAATGCTACGAAGGAAATGGGGTAGAGAATACGCTGGAAGCAGAAGAATTAGGTAAATTTCAGCAACTACTTCAGCAGGCTGAAGAATCTCGAACAGGAATTATTAAGTGGCTTGCTTGGCAGGCTGTTTCTAAGGACAAAAAGTGGTTGACCGACGTTTTTCAAGAAAATCAACTGGAGCTTACCAAGGAAGGATCTCAAGTAATGAATGAACGCCTTGATAACCGATTTAACTTAGAGCATAATTTAACTAAATTACGTGAGCGGGTTTGGGTAGAAAATGTTCCCGAACGAGAATCCAGTCAGCACTATGATAGAGAAGAGGTAGAGAAATGGTTTTTATATCAAAAACAAGCCCTTCAAGCGTCTTTGCTATTTAAATCATTCCGAAATTTTAATGAGTACTTTGGTATCAGTTTTTTGGAATATCCTGAGTTAAAAGACCGGGTAAATCAGTTACTTGAATTAATAAAAGATATTCCACAGCGTCATAAAAAGTGGCAAGAATACTTAACCCCCTCTCAAATCAGTCAGCTTAATCAGCTGGAAAACGCCCGTCAGTTTGCCGATATTCTAGATCGCGATTTTGAATCACTGGTACGCTACGATGCTTTAAAAGACAGTTTACTAACTCATGAACGAAGCATTGTTTCCCGACTAACCGGAGAAGGTGGTATTATCTCTGCCGAAGCTGCCGTTAAAAAAGTAGATAATAGCCTACGAATAGCTTGGATTCAACATATTGAAACAAAGTACCCAATACTAAGAATAGTATCTTCTGATCGAATTGAGGAACTGGAAAACGAGTTACAGCAGGCCATAGCCGAAAAGAAAGAAGTAAGCCAGTCTATTCTTCTGATGAAATTGCGAGAGCGCACGTACTACGATGTCGAATACAACCGTCAGAATAATCCGGTCACCTACCGCGACTTAAACCATCAAGTAAGCAAAAAGCGAAAAATATGGCCACTACGTAAGCTGATTGGAAATTTCCAGAATGAGCTATTTGATTTAATACCTTGCTGGTTAGCTTCGCCCGAAACGGTGTCGGCCATCTTTCCACTGGACGGAACACTTCGCTTTGATTTGGTGATCTTTGATGAAGCTTCTCAGTGTTTTTCGGAAAAGGGAATACCAGCAATGTACCGAGGGCAACAGGTGGTCGTAGTTGGCGATGAACAGCAATTACAACCGAACGATTTATATCAGGTACGGTGGGAAGAAGATACTTCTGAAGAGGTAGCGGATGCGCTAGCTTTGGAAGCAACCTCCTTACTTGATCTGGCTAAAGGATACTTACCTACCTATCGGCTAGAAGCCCACTATCGCTCTAAATCATTAGAGCTAATTGACTTTTCAAATCGAGAATTTTATAATCAGCGGCTAAAAATGCTGCCTGATCAGCGAGATTTGGTGTTGAAGCAACCCGCCATTCAGTATATAAAAGTGAATGGCGTTTGGGAAAACCAAACGAACGAGCCGGAAGCCAAAAAAGTACTGAGTTTATTACAGCAACTTCAGCAAGAACAACCTGAAAAGAATGTCGGAGTTATTACGTTTAACGTAAAGCAGCAAGATCTACTGCTGGATCTTGTTGAGACTGCTGCCGAATCTGATTTTGCAAATTTACGATTCATTAAGAATATTGAGAATGTGCAGGGTGATGAGTGTGATATCATCATTTTTACTACAGCCTATGCTCCGAACGAAAAGGGAAAAGTAATACTACAATTCGGTAGTTTGAATGCTCAGGGGGGAGAAAATAGATTGAATGTAGCGGTCACCCGTGCTCGAGAGAAAATTTATCTAGTTACTAGTTTATTACCCGAGCAACTCAAGGTAGAAAGTACCAAGAATAATGGACCTAAGTTACTAAAGCAGTATTTAGCGTACGCTCATCAGGTTTCGGAAGGTAACTATCAGGCACCTTTGCCCGAAGTTTCAGATCATCGGATAGAGTGGTTTTTAGATCGGCATCTGCAACAGTGGGCAGAGGAAAATTTAAAGGCAATAGAACTTCAACGGCTATTACCATTTGCCGATCTCACTATTTTGGAGCATGTAAAGAAGAAGGTAAACTACGTAGGGTTATTAATGACAGATGATGATCTATACTACCAAAGCCCGTCGGTAAAAGAAGCGCATGTATATCGCTCAGAACTGTTTCAGGAAAAGCACTGGAAGTTTAAAAATATTTATAGTCGCCAGCTTTGGCAAAATCCAGATCACGTTTTCAATGAAATTAAGAGGTTCATTCAGACGATAGATAGTACAGAAAATTAGAGGAGTTTTGCTGAGATATAGCTGGTTAAATCTCCCAAGAATTTTTCGTCTATCTCATCAAAATCTTGAATCTGATCACTGTCTACATCCAATACTAAAATCACTTCATTATTCTTGATAATGGGTATCACGATCTCCGACTGGCTCTCGCCACTACAGGCAATATGACCGGGAAACTTATTAACATCTGGTACCGTTATCACTCGTTTTTCTTTCCAGGCAGTGCCACATACACCTTTGCCGTAGGCAATACGAGTGCAGGCCACTGGACCTTGAAATGGTCCGAGAACTAGCTCGTTATCTTTTACTCGATAAAATCCAACCCAGAAAAATCCCAAACCATGTTTTAATGCAGCAGCCAGATTAGCTAGATTCGCCACAATATTGGATTCATCTTGCGTGAGTGCCTTCATCTGGGGAAGTAGAGTTTGGTAGAGTTCTTCTTTGGTCAAATTATCAGCAACAAATAAATTTTCAGCCATTAGAGAGGTGGTTACAGTTTTTCAATAAAGACGATTATGTCAAGATGTCCGTTGTCAAATTGTGCATATTTTTTGTATTAAGTATTTAGAATCAAATCGGACACTGCTATGAAATTGATTGGAGTTTGCTTACTAAGTTTTTTCTTTGGAACCTTGGGCGCGTTTACCTACCTACATTGGATTAAGTCTGAAGAAACATCAGCAACTATACCGGTTGCAGAGCAAGCTTTCGCACCATCAGTTAGTACTATTGCGACGAGAACCATGCTGGTCAATGAAGATTTTGCGTTAGCATCGGCGAACAGCACCCCTAGCGTGGTGTATATTAAAACAGTATCAGAGCGATACAGTCGCAGCAGTTGGTTAGAACTATTTTTTGAAGGCCGATCGAGCCAGCAGGTAAGTAGCGGTTCGGGAGTGATTTATACCAACAATGGCTACATTGTTACCAACAACCATGTGATAGATCATGCCGATAAAATTGAGGTTATTCACGGAAAGTATACCTATTCCGCTCAAGTTGTAGGGATAGACCCATCTACCGATTTAGCGGTGTTGAAAGTAGAAGCGGATAATTTGCCGGAAGTTGCACTAGGCAATTCTCGCAAATTACAAGTAGGAGAGTGGGTACTAGCGGTTGGTAATCCCTTCAATTTAACATCAACGGTTACGGCAGGAATTGTCAGTGCTAAAGGTCGGCAAATTAATATTTTGCGCAGCAACTTTCCTATTGAATCATTTATTCAAACCGATGCAGCCATCAATCCAGGAAATAGCGGAGGAGCTTTGGTTGACAAAACAGGCGCACTGGTAGGAATTAATACTGCGATCTTATCTAAAACAGGTTCTTACGCTGGATATGGTTTTGCGGTTCCGGTAGATATTGTGCGAAAAGTGGTAGACGATATTATTGCCTACGGGGAGGTTCAGAAAGCTTTTTTTGGTGCTGATGTGGTTGATCTTACTCCCAAGCGAGCTGAAGAATTAAAAACTAAAGATCTATCCGGAGTAGTACTTGACTACTTACAGCGTAATGGCTCGGCTGAGCGAGCTAGTCTGCAAAAAGGAGATATTATTAAAGAATTAGATGGCGAGCTAATCAACTCCCGAAGTGACTTTGAAGAACTTATTAGCTACTACAGTCCGGGCGATGAGATTGATGTAACCTATAGCCGCGAGGGAAAACTTTATCAAGCTGGGCTAACGCTTACCAACCGAGAGGGAACAACGAGTTTGATAGAAAGACAACTGTTTCAGTCTAGCGCACTGGGAGCTGATTTAGAAACTGTTTCGCAAGTTGAAGCGGACTTGTTGAAAATACCAAGTGGAGTAAAAGTATTAACCGTTAAGGGCGGACTGATGCAACGATTGGGAGTGGATGAAGGGTTCATTGTAACTTCTATTAACGGACGTAGTATACAGAGCCCCAGTGAATTAGAAGAAATACTGACTCGCATACGCGGTAAAGTCCGCATTGAAGGAGTTAACCAGCGAGGAATGAAAGGTTATTACTCGTTCTATTTCTAGCTCTAACTGACTTGACAAAGCAAAGTAGTAGTACAAATTCTGCTACGTAATATCTGAATTTGTATGCTAATGCCATTATAAATTACAAGTTGCATATTAAATATTTAAGCATTTGATAATCAAATATTTAACAATTTGTAATCTTCAATTTGGAATTAGTATAATTTAATTAATTAGTGCGCTTTCGTAGCGTATCAAATACCTCTAGCCATACTTGCTGCTAGTGAATTTGATGGTGGTCTGGTAGCTCAACGGTATCATTCACCCAAGAATTTTTAATGAAGCATCGAATAAAAAAACCTCCCGTCACCAGGAGGTTTTTAATCTATTTGATTATGATTTATTATTCCAACCCAATTCCAAAAAATTGCTTTTCATCAGGTTCGTCAGGATAGATACCTTCAATTAGTACTCCTCCCTTTTCATTATCAAGTGCTTTCCTCAAATCATCTAATGAACGAATAGGTTGATTAGCAATGCGAGTGATAATAAAGCCGCTATTAATTCCTTGCTGTTGCAATTTTCCCATGGAGATACTACTAACTTGCACCCCGCCGGAAATATTCATTTCGTCTAATTGCTCATCACTTAGTTCAGTGAACTCAGCATCTAGTTGGTCAAACATTTCACCTCGTTGGGCTTTTACCAGTTTGGTTTCACCACCCCGAGTTTTTAGAGTCATATCAAAAGTTTTCTCTTTACCGTCTCTATAAACAGTTACCATCACTTGGTCGCCCGGACGCTTACGCCCAATGTAGGATAATAGGTCTGAGTTACGCAAGATTTTCTTTTCATCAACTTTCACAATAATATCACCTTTCTCAATTCCGGCTTCTTGAGCGGAACCCTCTTCTACAATTTCTTGTACCAGAACACCCTGGTTAAGATCTAAATCATATTCTTTGGCTACCGCCGGATTGATACCGACAATAGAAACCCCTAAGAATCCGCGCTGAACGGTTCCGTACTCTTTTAAGTCCTCAACTACTTTCTTAGCGATATTAGAGGGCACAGCAAATGAATAACCTATATAAGAACCAGTTTGGCTGGCAATAGCTGTATTGATTCCAATTAAATTTCCATCTACATTCACTAAGGCACCACCACTGTTACCGGGATTTACAGCTGCATCTGTTTGGATAAACGACTCAATAGACGTTCTTTCTTCATTTCTAAGTATTCCAATACTTCTTCCTTTGGCACTTACGATTCCGGCAGTTACTGTGGAGTTTAGGTAGCTAAGCGGATTTCCGGCGGCCATTACCCATTCACCAACTTTTACCTCATCGGAGTTAGCGAACGAAAGAAAAGGTAGGTCTTCATCTTTAATCTTAATAAGAGCCAAATCGGTAGTTGGATCAGTGCCAATAACTTGCGCGGTATAACTTCTATTATCGGTTAAAACCACCGTAAGTTCATCGGCATCGGCTATTACGTGGTTATTAGAAACAATGTATCCGTCAGAACTAATGATAACCCCTGAACCGGAACCCATGCGGGGTCTTTTTTGGCCGGGCGATTGCTGAAAACGATCTCCAAATAAATCTCGGAAGAATTCAGGAATTTGCTCCATTTCGTTAGAGGCACTAGCTGACTGTTGTACCGAAGTAATGTGAACTACTGCTGGAGTGACCTTTTCGGCAGCGGCCGTAAAATCAAAGGGAGCCATCGTAGACGAAGGTTCAGCTACGTAATTTACAAATGCGGGCTCATTGCTTGAATCTACCTGAAACACGCGATTATCGTCTACAAAATAAGTATAGGCCACCAGGGTAAACAAACTGGCAAAAACCGCGGCAAATACGGTCGTTAAAATATTTTTCATGAATTTTAAAATTATTTTTGCTAATGAATAATAGATAAACTGATTGTACTAAAATTGGTTTGATCGAAAATGTACTACTTAAATAACCAAGTGTATAATGAACAATACGCTCATCTAACAGAATCGTTCAAGGATAAATTACGAGTCAGCTGTTAAAAAATGTTAAGAAGCGTAGGTTTAAGTAAATCTGGGCTAGAAAAGAAATTAGGTAGCTAAAGTCATCAATAGATGAACACTATAATAAATAGCAAAGAACAACCGCTTCATGTGAAATTATCAGCAGACTAGGTATTGTCAAGTGCTAAACGGGTAATCTTATGAGGTTATCAAAAAAAACACATCCTTTTTCGAAGCAATCGCGGGAAAGTAAATAACTTGCATTCCAAATGTTCACGGGTTTTATTATTATCATTTTATGCCGGAAACTATTCTAATTATTGATTTTGGCTCTCAGTATACCCAACTCATCGCTCGTCGGGTGCGAGAACTGGATGTTTATTGCGAAATTCATCCGTACAACCATTTACCAGAATTGGACGGCCTCGCTACACTGAAAGGAGTTATCTTATCGGGAAGTCCCTGTTCAGTAACCGAAAGCGATGCGCCTAATCTCGAGATAGATTCCTTGTTAAATAGGGTTCCGGTGTTGGGTATTTGTTACGGAGCGCAGATGATGGCCCAACAGTTGGGCGGAGAGGTTCTACCCTCAAGAATTCGGGAATACGGACGTGCCCGCCTACGCCATTTAGATTTACACTCTCGTCTTTTGAAAGAGATGACCGCCGACTCGCAAGTGTGGATGTCGCACGGTGACACTATTGCTGAGGTGCCGTCGGGTGTAGAAGTAATTGCTAGTACCGAATCGGTGAAGGTTGCTGCATATAAACTGCAGAATAAAGATGTATACGGCATTCAGTTTCATCCGGAAGTTACGCATTCTACCGAGGGAAAAACGGTTTTGCGAAATTTTGTGGTGCATATTTGTGGATGTGCGCAGGATTGGACCTCCGACCAGTTTGTAGAGTCAACAGTTGCTTCATTAAAGAAGCAATTAGAGAATGATAAAGTAGTGTTAGGACTATCAGGTGGGGTCGATTCTTCAGTGGCAGCTATGCTAATTCATCAGGCAATAGGAAAACACCTGCACTGCATATTTGTTGATAACGGATTGCTTCGTAAACATGAATTTGAGGATGTATTGCATTCTTATAAGGATATGGGCTTAAATGTAACGGGAATTGATGCCAAGGCCGAATTTTATGAAGCGCTCGCCGGAATTACTGACCCGGAAGCTAAACGAAAGGCTATTGGTAAAGCTTTCATTGAGATCTTTGACCGAGAATCTCACCGCATTGAAAACGTGAAGTGGCTAGGACAAGGCACCATCTATCCAGATGTAATTGAATCAGTATCCGTTAAAGGTCCATCGGCTACTATAAAGTCGCACCATAATGTAGGAGGCTTGCCCGAAAAAATGCACTTAAAAGTAGTGGAACCACTGCGAATGTTATTTAAAGACGAAGTGCGGGAAGTAGGAAGGGCAATGGGTATTGATGACGCTATTTTAGGTCGACACCCATTTCCTGGTCCGGGATTGGGTATCCGCATTTTAGGAGATATAACCCCCGAAAAGGTGCAGATTCTGCAAGAAGTTGATCACATTTTTATTTCCGGTCTGAAAAATAACGGATTATACGCTGATGTATGGCAGGCAGCCGCTGTTTTACTGCCAATTCAAGCAGTAGGAGTGATGGGTGATGAACGAACCTATGAGCAGGTAGTTGCTCTACGGGCAGTAAGCAGCGTAGACGGTATGACTGCTGATTGGAGCCATTTACCATATGAATTCTTGAGTGACGTATCTAATCAAATCATCAATCAGGTAAAAGGAGTTAACCGGGTAGTGTATGACATAAGTTCAAAGCCACCGGCTACTATTGAGTGGGAATAATGCTTAACGAAAATTGAATAATAGGAAGTTGGATGACTAATGAATGGTAATTAGTGAGTAAGGATGAATGTGAAGTGATAGTCATTCACTGTTGACTATTGACTAGAATAATAACCAACCAGCAATTAAACTAATGAACAACCGAATAGTTGAACCATAAATTACTGTAATCATGTCTCGTTTCTTGCGAATTTTTTTCATCTCAATGATTGCCCTGAGCAGTTTTACTGTTCAGATTCAAGCTCAGTCTAATACCAACTATGGGCAGCAGTACACGCAGGCTAAAGCACTCTATGAGCGGGGTAGCTATCAACAAGCTATCGACTTGTTCCAACCTATTAGCCGGGCCGAAAAGAGCAACCCTTACGCACCCTACGCTTCTTATTTTTACGCAATGGCTGCTTTGCGAACGGGTGATAGCGATTTAGCAAAGAACATGTTTCGGCAGATTCAGAGTAAATACCCTCGTTGGCGACAAATGCCCGAAGTACTATATGGTTTGGCTAACAGCTACTATGAGTCAGGAAATTTTGATCAGGCGTTTAAAGAATCGGACGAACTAACCCAATACCCTACGGCTACTGATTCTATT
Organism: Tunicatimonas sp.; assembly: GCF_049647865.1. Classification (NCBI taxonomy): domain Bacteria; kingdom Pseudomonadati; phylum Bacteroidota; class Cytophagia; order Cytophagales; family Catalimonadaceae; genus Tunicatimonas; species Tunicatimonas sp. Next base: position 11,804 of record NZ_JBARYM010000345.1, read on the forward strand.
CGGCTTGATCTTCAACGAATGAAGCGGTACTACTTAGCACAAGCTCCTGATGAAGTTCTGGAAAAATTACTGCTAGACCATCCAGAAGAAAAAGCGGTAGCCGAACAACTGGTAACAAATATTACTTACAGCATTTACAACGTCGATCGCGAACGAAAAAAAGATTCTTTAGTTGAAGTATACTCGATTGATTTATCTGATTTGGGGGTAGCCAGTCAAGCAGCATCGGTTCGCAAAGAAGAGTATCATTTAGCCGCATTTTTGCCGTTTCTAAGCAACAAGCTAAGTTCAGCTAATACAAACAATCGTGTAGGAAATCAATTTATTCTGGACTTGTACCGAGGTATGGAACTGGCTGCTAAAGATTTACAGCAAGAAGGAATTAACGTGCAACTGCACGCTTACGATACTCAGCGAGAGTATGATATAACGGAACAGTTACTCAAGCAAGACGAGATTAAATACATGGATGTATTTATTGGTCCGCTGTACCAAGGACCATTCCGAGCCGTATCGAACTACGCTCGGGATAATCAAAAATATATGTTTAACCCCCTTTCATCTAATCCCCAAATTGTGGGTGATAATCGGTTTTCGTATCTGATAAAACCCAGTATTGTTACCGAAGCAAAAATTGCGGCTCGGCATGCCATTGATTCACTAGATGCAACTCAAGCGATAGTCGTGACGGGACCGACTAAACGTGATTCAGCTCGTGTGGTTACCTTCATTAATGAATTTCAAGAAACGTACAATCAAGAGGTTCACTTAGAAATAATTGACGACTATAATGAAGAAACGATGGAGCTTTTCGTCGAGAAACTTCAGGAACTCCATGATTTAGGAGAAACAGCGGTATACGTTGCTTCTGATCAGGAATTAGTAATTACTAACACGATTAGCGCGGTAGTTATGTCGGGATTACCTATTAAAGTGATTGGAAATGAGTCGTGGTTTGATTTTACGACCATTTCTTACGAGCAACTAGAAAGATTAGGAGCTTACTTAATCAATTCAGTTTACCTGAATTATCGCGACGAAGAAGTTCAGGAATTCCGAAACCGTTACCGTCAGACCTACTACCAAATTCCTAGTAAAAACGTTTATTTGGGGTATGATATTGTTTATTTTATTGGCCAGATGCTCAACGAGTATGGTGTCTATTT
>NZ_JBARYM010000346.1:0-5503 GCF_049647865.1 Tunicatimonas sp.
TTCCACCGCAGATCACCGTTAGCAATATTCACACTACGGACGGCAAACTCCAAACCACTGTTATCTACCCGTCCTAAATTACCGGAAGGATTATTAAGCGAACCTACTTCTGCTGCTGGGGTGAAAGGTAGTAGTAAGCCATCAGTCACCTTATTAAACCAATCTACCGTAAACTCAAGTCGCCCGCCAAACATGCCCAAATCAATACCGGCGTTGATCATTTTTATTTCTTCCCAAGCCAAGAAAGGGTTGGCTAAGCGAGTGATAATCGCGCCAGGCACTGAGCCCCCATTTAAGACATATTCCTGATCGCCACCCGTACCTACCTGCGAATTCCACTGGTAGAGGCGGGTATTGTCGCTACCACTAACACCGTAACCTACTCTTAACTTTAAATTATCAATATTGGATACATTGGCCATGAATGCCTCCTCCGAGATACGCCATCCGGCTGAAACGGCGGGAAAAGTACCCCAACGCTGCTCGGGACCAAAGCGGGAAGAACCGTCTCTTCTGACCGTAGCTGTAAGCAAGTATTTATCTTGATAGCTATAAATGGCTCGCCCAAATGCCGACACAAAGGCTGATTCATTCTGGAAATTTCCTACCGAAGGAAAAACCAATGGAACAGTAGCAAGAATATTCCCGTTGGCATCCGTAATTTCACTGGTGAGTTGAGGACGGTTGAAGAACCAATAATCCGTATCAACGAAAGCTCCGGCTCCCGAGTTAAAACCTTGATTCAAATTGTTTTGGGCCTGATAGCCCGCCATAATGCTAAAGTCGTGGCCACCCAGAGTTTTACTATACTGTAGCGTATTCTCAATGAACCAAGTGCGGCTTTCTCGTTGGTTTAAATTTAATCGAGAAAACGTTTGGTCTCTATTAGCCGCCCCGTCGATGGAGTTAAATGGATTGCGATTTTCGTTGCTATTAAAGCTCCAGTCTATAGATCCCATGGTATGAAAAACCAGTCCATCCAATATTTCTACATCCGTGTACAGTGATCCCCAAATACGATTACGTACTTCGTTATCGTAAACCTGATCCAAACTCCAAATGGGGTGCTGGTTGGCGTGATCAAGTTGGCCTTCGGCATCAGGGTCTTGGGCCTCAAGTCCGGCGTAGTCGCCATCTGCCGGATCATAGATTGGTTTGTAAGGATTCATTCCGAGCAGTCGTGTTATCCAGTCTCGGGTACTAACATTCCCATCAACGTTACCTATGGTGTTGGCTTCACTACGCGACAGTGCTAGGGTGTTACCAAATTTAATTCTATTAGTGACCTGATGGTCACTATTGAGGCGGATTGTGAACCGCTCTAAGTCGGAATTAGGTAAGATGCCTTCTTGGTTAAAATAACCTGCCGAAGCAAAGTACTGGGATTTTTCGGAACCAGCATTTAAGGAAAGATTGTAGCTATTTATGCGTCCAGTACGATACGCTTCATCAAACCAATCGTAGGTAGGAAGGTCAGCTCCCGAAAGTGCTTTGTCTATAAACGGGCTTCCGGGGTACTCAGTAAGTCCTGCTTCAGTATTTACTTCGGATAAGTACTGCGCCCACTGCGGCCCGGTAAGCATGTCAAAGTTACTCTGATCAATCTCATTCCAGGCCGTAAAAGCATCAAAATTAAGTTGCATTTTTCCGGCATTTCCCCTCTTAGTAGTGATAATTACTACCCCATTTCCCGCCCGGGCTCCGTAAATTGCGGTAGCCGAAGCATCTTTAAGTATGTCTATACTTTCAATGTCGTTAGGGTTTATCAGAGAAAGTGGGCTGACCGAGGTTTGCCCGCCCCCATCTACATTACCAATAATAATTCCGTCGATCACGTACAGCGGCTCGGCGTTGTTGGTAGACCCAATCCCCCTAACGCGAATACTGGCCCCCGCCCCAGGAATACCGGAGCCAGTGGTTACTTGCACTCCGGCTGCCCGACCTACTAATGCCTGCTCGAAGGAAGGTACCGGAATGTCATTCAACTCCTCGCCGGAAACCGAAGATATAGCTCCGGTCACATCTTCCCGCTCCTGAGTTCCGAATCCTATTACTACTACTTCCGATAACTGCTCTATGCTGGGTGCCATAGCTACATTAATCACGGTTTGGTTGCCCACTGGAATCTCTTCAGCGGTGTAGCCAATTGAGCTAAACACCAGAACCGGATTAGAGGAAGAAACTTCTATCTGATAATCTCCTTCCACATCAGTAATAGTACCCACCGAGGTTCCCTTTACCAGTACATTCACTCCGGGGATTGATTCGCCCGTTGCTGAGTCGGTTACTTTGCCACTAACGGTCAGAAATGCGGTTCGTATATTTTCGGACAATTGAGCCACCGAAAGGTTAGGTTTTGGTACTGATAGCTGCCTTAGATTTGTGCCGGAAGACTGGAGCGGCATCTTTTTCAGCTTAGACTCATCCGGCTTATAAATGATAAAGTAGTTGTCTCTTAGCTTTTTGTACTTTAAGCGTAAAGGCAGTAAGTACGTGGTTAGCTTTGCCTCAATGCTACTAGCAGTATGCTGCTGAGGTATTGGCTTGGGTACTTCTTTCCCCGTAACTACCGAAGGATCATAATTGAATAGAACTTGATACTGCTCCTGCAAATCATTGAGGGCTTTAGCAAGCGACTGTTTTTCTTCCTGCTGTTGTACTGAATAGTCGGTAGCTACAGGTTGAGTAGCCAGATCAATTGAAGCAAGGGATTGAGCAGTAGCATCGGGTATAAACCAATGAACTGTAATTAAGCAGATTAGAATGAGTAAGTTTTGTCTCATGGGAAAAATGGTTTATGAAGAGTATTTATAAGTGTTGGGATCGGAAAATTATTTGATTGCCTTCTCTTTCCTCAATTTCCAGATTGTACAGTTCAGCAAAAGCCTCTAATAATATTTCCAAATCATTGTGGGGTAAGTAGCCTTTAAACGTATATTGACCAATTGCTTCATCCTCAAAAAGAATGTTGATCCCGAAGCTATACTGGAGCTTCACCGCCACTTCAGATAATGTGATTTCATCTAAAAGGAGCATGTTGTCTTGCCACCTTTTGGTAGGAGCAATCTCTACTTTTTTCGTAGTAACCAACCCTTCATCGTGGTTGATAGAAACTAACTCACCCGGACTAAGCAGCATGGTTTGAGAGTCATCCTCCTTGATTTTCAGCTGAATACTTCCTGATTTAAGAGCTACTTCTGTTTCTTGCCTACGGGTGCTTATGTTAAATTCGGTTCCTAATACCGCTACTTCTACCTGATTAATTGTATGCACCGTAAATTTTAAGTAGTGAGAATCCGACTGTTCACCGGCTGTCACGACTATTTCTTTAACGTGAAAGAATGCTTCACCTTCCAGCCAGACCTCGCGGTCAGAATCATTCGACCACTTTCGGGGATAGCTTATGGTAGAGTTAGCTTTAAGAGTAACTAGGGTGCTATCGGGAAGTACTATTGTTTTCCTTTCTCCGTACTGAGTAGTATGGCTTACATTCCCTGGCCATTGGAGCCACCAAATGCCTCCCCCCAGAAGCAGCATGGCTACACAGGCCGCAATTGCATACTGCCAAAGATTTTTTCTGCGGGGCGTAACCTCTGTTTCGGCTATCTGACTCCAGATGGCCTGCTTCATCTTCGATAGGCGAAAGTTATCTTCGGAAGATGCCGGCAATCCCAACGTAAGCACAATTTCGCGTGCCTGCTTAACTTCGCTAAGTCTCTCAGGATACAGAGCAACCCAGTTAGTCCAGAAGGAAATAGCGTCGCTATCAGTGCGGAACACCCACTGCTGAAATGATTCATCTTGGGCCAGTTCGTCGGCGCGGTAGTTCAGGTATTGATTCAAAATATGAGCTTCTTTAATTTATAGAGACCGGTACTTATTAAAGTTCACGGAAAAAATGTATCTTTTTTAAATTTAATTTTAATTCTCTATTCAGATAAATGTTAAAAACTCAGTTGATTTTTATTGGTTGTTTTTAAGAATTTTTAATATTTGTAATCTACCTATTTACTAATGGGCAATTTTCAAGCAAATGATTTGTATCTCTGGCAGCAGTTAAGATCGGGGAATCCTCAAGCACTTAATGCGATCTTTGATTGCTACGCGCCGTCCTTACTGAGTTACGGAAAACTCTTTACTTCAGACGACGGTCTGATAGAAGATGCTATTCAAGATATTTTTGCAATCCTTTGGGAGAAGCGAGAGCGATTGAACGATGTTATGACCATTAAGCATTACTTATGCTCTGCTTTAAGGCGCCGAGTATTACGAAAACTTCAGGCTCAGAGAAAACTAGAAGGGCCGGATTTACAAAATTACTCCGATATTGCTGTTGAAAATTCGTACGAGACTTGGTTAATAAGGCGGCAGCATAAAGCTGAAGTTAAAGAAGCAGTACATCAACTTCTTGAGCTACTTACTCCGCAACAGAAAAAGGTAATCTATCTTAAGTTTTTTGAGCAACTCTCTTATGACGAAATAGCCATTCTAATGAAGTTGAACAAACGCACGGTGTATAATACCTGTTCGGCAGCTATTCAACAGTTGAAACAGCACATTGGTAAATCGCCTCAATTGCGTACCACCATGTCTAGTACTATTACGCTTCTGCTCTCTTTCATTGGGATTGTAATACCTAGTATTATTACGTAAGTAGCATTCCCATTTAGTTGCGCTCATAGCTTGTAATCAGCCCTTATACGACGGTATCCTTTCTCATCTGCTAGTTCACCAGAGCATTCTTATTGTAGCGTTGCTGTACAACTCGCGTTTAGTGATATATCAATAATGCGAATAACGGGTAAAGATAAAACAAGAGACTCACCGACACCAGTTTTATTGTTCGGACAAAACAGGAGAGCATAAAAAACCGTGGGGCAATTAAGCTGCTCGCTTAGCATTTTCGGCTTCTACTTTTAGGTTAGGATACCACTGGAGAAAGCATTCTCTCAACTCTTCGTTGAACACTTTACTCCGCATAACTAAAAGGAGGTGAGCCCCTTTCTTGCTCCATTGCATCTGCTGTTTCTTACAGCAACGGCGGGCGACAATTTGGTTAATCGTTGCCTCCACAAAGCTGGAAGTGATCGTCTCCCCGTAGCGGTACCGTTCTCCGTAATTCGTAATCTGCCCTTGATGGTTCCGGATGTAGATTTCAAATTCTGTCAGAAACTTGCTAAACTTTTTCCAATGTTCATATGAAGGTGTTTGTTCCGAATAAGTGACCCGTTCAACCAAATCATCCAAGCGATCCAATGCTTTTCGTACATGGTGTTCCGTTAGCAACAGAACAGAAATGGGCGTTAAGAGGTAAAAACCGCTCTTATTACACTGAGTGAGGTGTATTGAACACCTCATTATCAAAAAACAGCTTCTATTTGATAAGAGTAGCCCACTTTGTAAGTATCTGAAAATCAACACTTCTCTTTGAGGTAATTACGCTTAGCGCCCAATATTGTCCGTTTGCTACCGGAACACCATTTTCATCTTTTGGGAACCATAA
>NZ_JBARYM010000347.1:0-2194 GCF_049647865.1 Tunicatimonas sp.
CTCGTTCGTCTCCTTCACTATTCATTATCCAGATACTCTTAGCAGCACCCGGCTCGTTAGAAGTGTTTTCAAAAATAATGTGTGCTCCGTTGGGAGAAAGGCGGGGATGTAAATCATTAGTACCCGATGGCTTATTTAAAGATACCTCAACGGTTTCCTGAGTCTCTATATGATAGCGGAAAATATGAGCGTCGAGCTGCCGTCCGGTCGTTGATTCAAAACCAGCTACGTCGTGAGTATAGAGAATTTGAGTACCATCAATTGAGAACGATGGGCATTCAGTTCTACCTGGCTGATCTTTTAGAATTTGTTCGGCATTACTGCCATCTTCGTTCATTAAGTAAATTTCACTCTGGTTACTATCACTGCCTACAACTTGCACCACTATTTTGTGAGATATTCCGGACCAATCTACTGCTTTAAAATGACGCCCTTCAGGAGCCGTAGCGACTACCGCTAGGTTGCTACCGTCGCGGTTAATGCGGTAGAGTTTATTATAGTGACTGTACAGTAGCTGTCCTCCGTCAGGCGACCAGCAAAAACCCGAACCAAAATTGTGATAGCCCGCCACCGGAAGTTGTGTGATCTGATAATTCTGCTTACCTCGTTTATCCATTACAAAGATTTGAGGACCCTCTGGAGTTTGCGAGGTGTAAGCCACCCACTGTCGGCTAGGACTAAATTGTGGAAAAGCATCATATCCTACTTGGTGAGTTAGACGAATAATACGATCTCGTTCGGCATTAGCCGAAAAAATCTCATAATCGCCTTCTACACGCTGGGTATATAAAAATACAGTTTCGGGAAAGTCTTCGGTCCGAAAGTTCCACAGTTCACTAGTACTTCGCTGACCCTGCGCATTCTGAGCGATCACTTGCCAGTAATAGGCCGTCTCGTACTCTAAATCAGTAAGAACTAAGCTGGTATCCGTTAAACTAGTAGCCACAATTTGCCCTTCCGGATTATCCGTTGGATAAAGAACGACTTCGTAGCGAATCTCTTCGGGCGAGCCAACAGCCTGCCAACGTAATGTGAGTTCAGTAGGTTGTTCTTCTTCCCCCTGCGCCGGAACAGGTGAAGTGGGATAAGAAAAGCCTGTCACTGCTTGAGGAATCAACAGTAATTCAACCTTGGTTGGTTTACCTTCTGATACGGCTACAGTTACGGTATCAGGTTGGTATCCCAGTCTTTTTATTTCAATACGGTAATCACCTGTAGTTAGTGAGTCCAATTGGAACGTTCCGTCGGCACTAGTAAGCAAACCTGTGGTAGCGGGGTGAGTTTCAATACTGGCTCCGTTTACTGGGTTCTGCGTAATAGCATCCCGAATAGTGCCGGTTATGCTACCTCGATTTGCTTTTGCTGGAACTAAAGCAAATGCTAAAGTGGCAATCTGTTCGGACAGCAACGATAGTTTGAAGGATTCGTTACGATAGCCTGTTTTCTGAGTAGTAATGGTATACTCTCCGGTGGGCAAGCCAGCTAATTGAAATGTTCCGCTGCTATCAGTGAGAGCTACTGAGGTGGGCGGAACCGTAGATACTTGTGCCCCAGCTACCGGATTACCAGCCTCATTAGTGACAGTGCCCGTTAACTGAGCGAAAGTAACTAAGTCAATAGTATCTTCCTGACAGGCAAGTAGCCCACTTAGGCAGAATAACAAAAAAAGGTTTCGTAAATAATGCATTGTATTTTTTTGGTTGTATTGGATGTTTATTCGGGTAAAGGACGGAATCCGTTTTCGATGATGATGCGCATATCGCGGCCCTGCTGGTGCACCTGGTAAGCTGGGGCCATACCATCATTTTCAATCTGGATGAGTTCCAGTTGGCTACCTTGCTGGGTGATCTGGTAATCCATACCATTGCCAATCAGGTCTTGCTGTAAGCGATTGTAAGCTCCCTGCTGGTGTACCTGAACGTCGTTCTGATCGCCGCGCAGTACGCCGGTATATTCATGACCAATGCCCCGCTGAGTAACGTTCCAGTCGTTGTTGTTACCAAGCTGGAAGAGTTGCAACTGCTGGGCTTCGCCTTCCTGAAAGATACGTAGTTGCTGTTGCTGGCCGGACTGAACTGCAGTTGCGGCTTGGTCTTGCCCCACCTGCTGAAGTTGGAGCCGGTTCGTGTTTCCTGGGGCCAGTTCATCGGCATCGGGTAGCGAAGAGGCGGGGGCTTCAATGTCCTGAGCCAGT
>NZ_JBARYM010000348.1:0-4928 GCF_049647865.1 Tunicatimonas sp.
AGCAGCACTAGGCCACTTCGCTATTGTTAGAATAAGTAAGAAAGCTATTTACTAGAAAGAGTAGCGCACACCAAATTGGGCAGCCCAGCGGGAGCCTTCAATATCGGGAGCTTGATTAATATCCCAAGGTTCACCCGGATCGGTGTATGAGAAGACTGGCCGGTCGGTTCCTTCCTGAAAGCCTTCAAACTGCAGCAACTCAAACGCAAATTGATTATTACCGCCACCAACAAAATAGCGCTCACCCCAATTTTGCCCGAACCAGTTACCAACCAGATTACTAAAATTAAATACATCTAGCGACACCTGAAGCGTATGCCGACGGCCACTGCCCGAAGTAATATAGAAATCTTGCAGCAGCTTTAAGTCAAATACATTAGAGAATGGGGCACGACTGCGGTTTTGTTCCGCGTACTGTCCTCGTCGGTCGCTCAGGTGATTCTCGTCTTCTATGTAGGAATTGAATGCTGCGTAAGAAGCCTGTTGTCCTTCTGAGGCAAGTGGGGTAGCTACTGGCCGTCCGGCTGCATCAGAAACCGGGCTACCATCTTCCCCAATCGTCCGTGATCCAAAAATAATATCGCCTTGGCTGGCAGGTACGTAGACCAAAGCGCGTTCGTAATCGGTATTGGTTTCTTCACCCGTTAGCAGATTACTGTTACCGTAGACGTAAGAAAACGGCACTCCTGATTGACCATTGTAGAATAACGACACAGTAGTAGCCATAAATCCGGCGTATTCTTTGCGGTAGGTTAATGCTCCAATTAATCGTGAACCAACATCAAAGGTAGAACGTCCAGGTGAGGGATTATTCCGACCTACTAGACTATAAGTCTGCTGCCAGTTATTGGCGTTAATAAACGCCCGGCCATCAAACAAAGCTTCGGCCCGGGTAAATGAGTAGGCTAAACTAAACCCTAGTCCATCTCGAGCTGGCCGCTCTAGTTTGAAGGTAGTGTTCCAGGTATAGCCTTCGTTCGTATTATCTACTAAGCTAATAAAGTTGTAGGTTGGGTCAATACGACTGCCAGCATTAAACGTAGGGCGATTATCGGGTCCATCTAACTGACCAGTAGCTGGTCTCAAGTTAAGGTTTCTCACCTCGATATTGTTCAGCGTTTTAGTGTACATAAACTCAGCGGAGCCCACTAAGCCTAAAGGCAAAGCCTGATCTACCGCAATATTGGTACGAAATACCTGAGGATACTTGAAGTCTTCAACAAACAGATCAACATCACCGGAGGGGCTAGTCCCATTGATTAGGTTCGCGCGCCACTCTTCTGGGGTTGCGTAGAATGGATCAGCAAAGTCTGGCTGAAGAAAGCTACCGTACAAACTGCTGTTAAGTCCGTTTCGGATGAACATACCCCCCGGCCACACCCAGGGTACCCGACTGGTAAATATACCTAGGCCACCGCGTAGTTGTGTACTTTTAGTACCGGTTACATCCCAGTTAAAGCCAACTCGGGGGCTCCAGAGTACTTGGGTAGCGGGAGCCTTGCTAGCTCGAGCACCCTTTAAATCGTAACCCGCTGCTTCAATCAATGGAACAGTCTCCTGATTAAACTGGGTATTATCTAGTGGCGGATCTTCTAAGAATACTGGTATATCAGCTCGAACGCCGAAGGTTAGTTTAAAATCGCTGTTAAATTGTACCTCATCCTGAATGTAGAACGCCATTTGTAACGCGTCGAAAGTCGGCCCTAAGTTGCTGGCGTTATCGCCTAAACGTATTTCTGACTGGCCGGGGGCCAACTGCTCATGCCCAAACAATACAAAACCTTCTCCACCATTTAAAAATGAGTTCAAATTACCGTAGCGGTACTGGGGAGTAGAAAAAATAGTAAATAAGTTTTCAATCTGAAAAAACTCGTTATGCGTTCCTACGGTGAACGTATGTCGTCCGTTGTACCAATTGAAATTATTGGTAAGGGTGAAGACATCCTGGAACACTACATTAGAATACGAGAAGTTATCGGTACCTACTGCGATCTCAGCCGGACCATCTTCAATAATTACTCGGGGGAAAGGTGATCCCAGAACATCTCGATCGTCGCGTACCCGGGTGTAACCTAAGATCAAATTATTAGAATAGTTGTTACCGAAACTACTCTTTAGCTCAAGAGCCGTAGAGTTGGTGGTGGTAGGAAAGGCGTTTCCTGTATTGAAGAAGAAAATATTCCGACTGCTGGGGCGATTAAGACGGGTAGTTTCACCAAATACGTAGCTATGCCGGGCTGTTAGTTTATGATTACGGTTAATATTCCAATCCAGCTTCGCAATTACCTTGTCACTGTTTCGGGTGCCTACGTTGTTGAGGTAGCCACCGGGATTGTACCCATACTCAGTATCTAAAAAATCAACCAGACCGTTGAGGTCCGCGGCGGTAGCACTTCCTTCATAATCTTGAGAAATGAACGGAAATGGCTCTTCTTGGCGAAGTAACTCTACGTTGGTGAAGAAGAACAATTTATCCTTTATAATGGGACCGCCCAGTCGGAAGCCGTACGTTTCCACATTGAAGGGAGCCAAGCGGGTACGCTGGTCATCCGGAATATCTCCCGGAGTTTTTCCGGCTAGTTGTTCATTACGAAAATAATAGTAAGCCGAACCCTCAAAGAAATTTTTTCCACTACGGGTCACTGCGTTAATTCCGCCGCCGGAGAACCCCCCCAAAGTAACATCGTAGGGAGCGACTACTACCTGAATCTGCTCTAGGGCATCTAAGCTAATGGGTGAAATACCCGCTTGTCCGCCATTCGTTCCAGAGTTTGCCAGACCGAACACGTCGTTATTTACCGCACCATCAATATAAATCGTATTGAAACGGTTGTTAACGCCCGCAATAGAAATTCCCCCGTTGGTGATATTTGCTTGTGGGGTAAGCCGGGTAAAATCGTTCAGATCGCGGTTAACGGTGGGTAAACTCATAATCTGCTCACGGCTTACGTTAGTTTCGGCCCCAGTTTGGTTGCCATCGATCAGGCCTCCGGCTGAAACCACTACATCTTGCAGTTGGGTAACCGATTCGCTCAGCACGGCATCCACGCTAAAGGTTTGGCCTAAGTCTAGGTAGATACCTTCTTGCACCAGATTTTCGTAGCCTACAAAAGATACGGTGAGCGTGTAAGGACCACCCACTCGCATATTGGAAATGCGGAAGAAGCCGCTCTCGTTGGTAGCGTTAATGTAATCGGTACCGGTAGGTTCGTGCAATACCTGTACGCTGGCCCCCGGAATAACCGCGCCATTTCCGTCGGTTACTTCACCATTCATACTAGCGGTGGTGGTTCCTTGGGCCCAGGCAAACTGCAAGCCGAGTCCTAAAGCACATACTAAAGGAAGTAGAATTTTTCTCATCAGAATTAGATTAGGTGTAAACCGCAATATTACGAAAATTATACTCTGTAAGGAAAGAATACTGAACAGGAAAGTTGGTAAGCCTTTTATGTTATTGATTATAAAAGAATACTATCAGTTAATTATTAAAATAATATTTTGGGTAGTAAAGAATTAGTAAAATTATTAGATATTATAATTACTGCTGAGGGTTGCTGTCCAAATCTTCTACTGTTGGTAATTTTTCTTGATACTGCTCCCAGTTTGCTACCAAGTTTTGTACTACCGCATTGCCTACCTGATAGGCCGATTCTAACGAAGGAATGAATCCGGAGTAACCCGAATTTTCGTTTTGCATACTCTCGGCCGCCGTCATTTCGTCGGGCGGCATGGTAAAATTACTGGCGGTTCGTAGCAGCATCAATCGGCTAGCGTCTACCTTACCAGCCTTATCCAGCAGATACAGCGATTGAGCCGTCCCGGTATCTTCCATCGCTGAGGTAACAAATTCTCCTTTCCCCTGCGTCCAGTAATTTACCCAGCGGTTCGCCCACGTATTCATCATTTTGCCGTGCCAAAAGGTCATCGCCGCGACATGATCGCCCTTTAGCACCATCGGCGACTCCTGCGCCTTCGGGTAGTTCGCGTAGCGGGAGCGTAATTGCTGCAAATCTTCGGTATCTTCTAGCACCATGTCTTCAGTCAATTGATAAGCCCACTCAGTTAAGTCAGGATTAAGTTGAAACACTGCTCCACCCTCCGGACTAGGTACTTCTTTGGGGAAAGGCTCAGTCTCACGAAGCGGAAAAATACCGGTCTCCCAATCGCTGGGAATCTCACGTCCATCAATTTCGTGCATTAGGTCACCATCAATAAGCCATTCAGCCCAAGCGGCGGAACCCAACGGCATATCTTCCGGGTCGGCCCCGACAATCCCCGCAACTAACCAGTAGGCTTTCGTAAGATCGAAGCGAGAATCCATTCCCAACGCCATAATGGAAGCCGCCGAATTAATACTGCCCACTCCCGTAGTGATTGCCAAAACGCCTTGATCGGCGTTGTAGTGCAAATTCTGATTTCCCTGTGGGAAGTTAATAGCAGTAGGGAAGGGAAAGCGCTCTACCCAATATTGTAGCTCACCCGGCTGGTCGCCCTGCGGTTCGCCCCGCTCAAACATCGTGACTACCACTACTTTAATAGGAATAGGTTTTTCTTTCTCGGTGACAGCCGTGCTTTCCGGTTGACAGGCGAGAAGAATTAGTGATAAAAGAAAGGTTAGAAGATGCATAGTTTTATATTATGATATTATTGTGTTAGAGTGTCCAGGTGTTCATGTGGATGAATTACCGTATTCAGGATTGTAAATTTATGAGCATTGTTCCACAACGGCTTAAATATGTGAACACATAAACACTATATTTTCAAACATTCATTAATAAAATTATCCCATCGATTTTCCCAAACCCGAAGGGCAGTTTCTCTTTCTTCATCACTCAGCAAGCTGTAAGTGATGCTGTTTATCGCTAATTTCTTTAGTGCTCGCAAGTCTAATTCCCAGGCTAGGAAGATTGACCAGTAATCGTAGGTGA
>NZ_JBARYM010000349.1:0-2144 GCF_049647865.1 Tunicatimonas sp.
TTTCCAGGTAGACGATGTAAAGCGCTACATTGACCTGATGGCTTATTATAAGTTAAATAATCTGCATCTTCATCTGTCCGACGATCAGGGCTGGCGCATTGAAATTAAGTCGTGGCCTAAGCTGGCCGAGTACGGCGGCAGTACCCAGGTAGGTGGCGGCGCGGGTGGCCACTACACCCAGGAGCAGTACTCCGATCTGGTGCAATACGCTCAAGATCGGTTTATTACCATTGTTCCCGAAATTGATATGCCTGGTCACACCAACGCCGCTCTTACGGCTTATCCCGAACTGAATTGTAGTGGCAAAGCCGCCGAACTGTACACGGGTACCGAAGTAGGTTTCAGTACGCTATGCACGAGTAGCGAAAAGACTTATCAGTTCGTAGACGATGTAATCGGCGAGATAGCGGCATTGACTCCTGGCCCCTACATTCATATTGGTGGGGATGAATCACACGCTACGCCGATAGAAGAATATATTCCTTTTGTGAACCGAGCGCAGGAGATTGTGCTGAAGCACGGCAAGCAGGTGTTTGGCTGGGACGAAATTGCCAACGCTGAGCTAGTAGAAAATGCGGTAGTACAGTACTGGGCCGAAGCCGAAAACGCCACTAAAGCTATTGAGCAGGGCGGAAAAGTAATTATGTCGCCCGCCACCAAAACCTACCTAGATATGCAGTACGACTCTACTACCGAACTAGGATTACACTGGGCGGCCTATATTGAGGTAGACAGTGCCTATCAGTGGGAACCTACCGAGATGGTAGAAGGGGTGGGTCGGGAGCATATTCTAGGCATTGAAGCTCCTCTCTGGTCGGAAACGGTGACCAATATGGATGAGATTGAGTATATGGCCTTTCCCCGCCTGATTGGCATTGCCGAAATTGCCTGGACACCTCCCGCTGACCGCCAGTGGGAAGACTACCGCACCCGCCTCGGCCAGCACGCTCCTTATTTGGAAGCTTTAGAGATAGATTACTACACTTCGGATTTGGTGGATTGGATAGAATGAGAAACAGTGAGTTCAATTTATATATTTCATCACTGTATCAAATTCCTGCTCATAATATCTGGTAGGTTTATATAGTATTTTTCCAGTAGGGGAAATCAGATAGTAGGTAGGCCAATAATTAACATTGTACTTTCTCAAAATCGGATGATTCTTTCCGGCATGAAGCTTCACTCCAATGAAACTACGCTCATCGGCAATTTTTTTTCCTAGCTCAAAATCATCGTAACCATTGATAGATACGAAAACTACATCGCTCCCGTAACTCAAGTATGTACTCCTTAATTCTTCCATTGCTTTTATACAAGGGCCGCAACGAGAAAACCAAAAGTCTAGATATACATATTTGCCTCGTAGATCGGATAGACTAACCGAGTCGCCCTGATATGATGTGAGAGTAAAATCGGGAGCAGGTGCTTCTGGGGATAAGCGGATAATGTCACTAATAAGATAGTTAGTGTACTCTTCAATAAATAAACTCTCGGTAGAAATAGCAATTTTCTTTAGCTCATCAGGGACGTTCTTATCTACTAAGTATATGTCCGAGTCATACGAATGATAGTATGAATCTACCAAAGAAAGAAAAGCGAATTGCTGAAGGTTAGGGTTTTGAATTTTAGAAATAATACTGTCTACCTTGTTGAATGCAAAGACAGACTCGGCTATAGCCGATTCGCTGGAAGAGTGTTCTTTTAACATAAAGAATTGTCTGAGCGAATAGCCATACGTAAACTTGAGTGCTTCTGTGAGGAAGGGGGAATTGTAGGTTGACTCCTTATCCAAGAAGATGTCGTTTATATAGCTGACGTAATCCGTAAGGTTGTCTTTTTTAAAGCTCTGGACTAACTGATAAGGAAGAAGATAGTAGAAGACTTCTTGCTGATACGAATTTGCTATACCCAATTTCTTGATTTTGCGAACAGCCTTTTCAATTTTAGAGATGACCCCTCGCCCCTGCTTTTTGTTTCGTCCTAGGTGTAGCCAATAAATAGCTGATTCTCGCGCTCCACCGTAGTGCTTCTTAAAATGATTGACATTCGTTAAAATGGAATCAACGCTGCGCAAAGTTGTATTGATACCAGGGATACTTTCTTCTATTTTCCAAGTGTTACTCTCACCGGAATAATTCAAAACT
>NZ_JBARYM010000350.1:0-2290 GCF_049647865.1 Tunicatimonas sp.
GTGCTACCGGATTGGTGGGTACCGAAATGCTGAATGTTTTAGCGCAACGCAACTTTCCGCTCGACGAACTGCTGCCGGTTGCTTCGGCCCGGTCAGTAGGGAAGACCATTGAATTTAAAGGTGCATCCTATCCGGTCGTTAGTATGGAAGATGCTATTGCAGCTCAGCCTGATATTGCTATTTTCTCCGCCGGAGGTTCCACTTCGCTAGAGTACGCTCCCAAATTCGCTGAAGTAGGTACTTTTGTGGTGGACAATTCTTCCGCTTGGCGAATGAACCCTGCTAATAAACTGGTAGTTCCGGAGGTGAATGCCAACGTGCTGACCGAAGAAGACCGGATTATTGCGAACCCTAACTGCTCTACTATTCAAATGGTGGTAGCACTGGCTCCGTTGCACCAGAAGTATCAGATAAAGCGCGTAGTGGTTTCTACCTACCAATCGGTGACCGGAAGCGGAAAAGCGGCGGTAGACCAATTGATGAACGAACGAGCCGGGAAAGAAAGCAATAAAGTGTATCCGCACCCCATCGACATGAACGTTCTTCCCCACATTGATGTGTTCTTTAACAACGGCTATACCAAGGAAGAAATGAAAATGGTGAACGAAACCAAAAAAATCTTCGGCGACGACAGCATTCGGGTAACTGCTACTGCCGTGCGCGTTCCGGCAGTGGGGGGTCATTCGGAAGCGATAAACGTTGAGTTTGCTCAAAACTTTGACCTGGATGAAGTGCGGGAATTACTGGCCAATACTTCGGGCGTCGTGGTTCAGGATGATGTGAAAAATAATATCTACCCGATGCCCATTTGGGCGCACCAAAAAGATGAGGTGTTTGTAGGACGATTACGTCGGGATGAGACCCAACCCAATACGCTCAATATGTGGGTGGTCTCGGATAACCTCCGTAAAGGAGCGGCTACCAACGCGGTACAGATTGCCGAATACCTAGTAGAGAATAATCTGATCAAATCAGCGGTGGTAGGATAGTGGCTAACGAAGACTGGACTGTTTTAAGACAACCCTACGTTCAGCAATTTATTCGTGAGCATGAATCGGACGATCCGTTTCAGTTAACCCTTCAAACCAAGCGTTATCCGGATATTCCCATTCAGCTCGTTGCCCAGCAAATTCAGGCTCGGAAGAAAGCGAAGGGCAAGTTACCGGAGTGGTATCAAACTAAAGGAATTATCTTTCCTTCCCAGTTAGCAATGGAACAATGTTCTTCCGAAGCTACTGCTAAGTACAAAAGCAGCTTGGTCAGCGGTAAAACGATGGTTGATTTAACCGGCGGAGCTGGAGTTGATACCTACTATCTAAGTCAATCGTTTAAGCAAGCAGATTACGTTGAGCAAAATCCGCAGTTAGCGGCTATTGAGCAGCATAACTTTAGTCAATTAGGCACTTCCTCTGTTCAAACTCACGTTAGCGATGCAGCAACTTTTCTCTCGTCAGTCAATTCAGTAGACCTGATCTACCTTGACCCGGCCCGGCGAAATGATGCTAATCAAAAAGTATTTCGGCTATCAGACTGCTCACCCGATGTAACGCAACTACTTCCTTATCTTCTTAAGAAAGCGAAACAGGTAATGGTTAAGACATCACCGATGCTAGATATCAATCAGGCTGCTGAGGATTTGGGTTCAGTAGTGGAGATACACGTAGTGGCGGTAAATAATGAGTGCAAAGAAGTGCTGTACCTGCTATCCGCCACAGCAAAAGAACTACCCAAAATTACCGCCACTGATATTACCTCCGGTATAGCTCCGCTAGTTTTTACCCGTCAAGAAGAAGCGGAAGCGACTATCGCTTTTGCCGAACCTCAGCGATTTATTTATGAGCCTAATGCTGCTATCCTGAAGGCGGGAGCTTTTCGTATGATAGCCCAGCAGTGGAATCTAGCTAAACTGCATCCCAATACGCACCTATATACTTCTGAGAAATTAGTTGCCGATTTTCCCGGACGAATATTTAAACTGGAAGCAGTCCTTTCCTATCGGAAAAAAGAGGTTCAAGCGCATGTTCCCGATAAAAAAGCAAATATCACCACGCGCAATTTCGGCGACCCAGTGACTATTGTTCGGAAGAAGTTAGGATTGAAAGAAGGCGGCGATGTGTATTTATTGGCTACCCGAACAAGGGCTAACGAGCGTATCATTCTATTAACTCGAAAGATTAATAACAAATAGAGCTTTGAAAGTTAAATACGCCCACACCAACATTATTGCTGCAAATTGGCAAGCCTTAGCCAGATTTTATGAAAAAGTGTTCGGCTGTATACCTGTTCCCCC
>NZ_JBARYM010000351.1:0-4625 GCF_049647865.1 Tunicatimonas sp.
AAACAAGTGAGCAGAACTATCAGAAAAATCTAAATCCATTTTTATCTGAGCTTGCCTTAATCGATTAGCTAATGCCTGAGCTTTTTCCAGCTGACGACCGTAGATTTGTATTACTGAGCAACCTGCGGCTTCTAAAGCCGGGGCCAAATGCCAGGCTACATTACCGGTTCCTACGATGGCTATTTTCTGATATGAATTTATCATAGCGAAAATTACGAAAACTCTGAAACCATTGAAATCAGTTAAAAGAAGCTCTACCTTTGCGGTTTATTCAGGATTACGCTATGAACGAAAAGATAGAAACCCTTAAGCAGGAAATCGCTCAGTATGAAGTTAGCAACCAAGATGGATTGGAAGCGTATCGCTTGCGCTTTATCAGCCGAAAAAGCGTAGTGGGTGACCTATTCGGTGAAATGAAAACTGTAGTCCCCGAAGAGCGAAAGGCAATGGGCGTTCGTTTAAATGATCTGAAGAACGCGGCTCAAAATAAATTTAAGGAGCTAATTGCTTCGCTGGAAGATCGGCAGAACGGACAACCCGACGATGTACCGGACTTAACCCTTCCGCCCGTACCCGATTCGCTGGGAGCCATTCATCCGCTGACCCAAACTCAAAATCGGGTGGTAGAGATTTTTGAGCGGATGGGCTTTAATGTAGCCGAAGGACCGGAGATTGAAGATGACTTTCATAATTTTACTGCTTTGAACTTTCCACCCAATCACCCGGCGCGGGAGATGCAGGATACGTTCTTTATTGAGAAAAATAGTGGTGAAGATGAGCAAGATATTGTTTTGCGAACGCACACTTCTTCGGTGCAGGTACGACTAATGGAAAACCAGAAACCTCCCATTCGGGCCATTATGCCGGGGCGGGTGTACCGCAATGAAGCCATTTCGGCGCGGGCGCACTGCGTATTCCATCAGGTGGAAGGTTTGTACGTCGATAGAAACGTCAGCTTCGCCGATCTGAAGCAGACACTACTGCACTTTGCTCGCGAGCTATTTGGCTCCGAAACAAAAATCCGACTACGACCATCGTACTTTCCCTTTACCGAACCTAGTGCCGAACTGGACATCTGGTGGGGCACCGAAACTGAAGCTGACCGTCGGGTGACCAAAGGTACCGGCTGGCTGGAGATTGGCGGCTGCGGCATGGTAGACCCCAACGTGTTGGAAAGCTGCGGTATTGATTCCGAAGAATTCACCGGCTTTGCCTTTGGCATGGGCTTCGAGCGCATTGCCATGATTAAGTATCAGATTAAAGATTTGCGTCTCTTTACTGAAAACGATGTACGCTTTTTGAAACAGTTTAGGGCGTTTGGTTAGAATCAATGGTTCGATTGCCAGATGATTCAATTGATAGAGGCTGAATTGTTATTTATCTTTAGCTCCAAGCAATCGACTACGTTTGATGAAAGAGAAACCTGACCAGAAAACCGAAGAGGTTGAAAAAGCAGAAGTAGCGAAAGATGAAAGCCAGAACAACGCTTACTGGCTGGATCGGTTTGGTATTTCTATTGGAAAAAAGAAATTCTGGGGTTCCGATAAATTTTTAAGCCTACTTGCCTTTCTAATCAGCGTAGGCACGTTTACTACCTTTGCTTATCAAACCTACCTTATTCAGAAGCAGCAGTACGCCAGCGTCTTGCCTTACTTATCCATTTACAATGGTAGAGACAGCGATGGTTTTAGGGTTATGGTTAGTAACAACGGGATAGGTCCGGCGTTTATTCAGGATGTAGTTTTTCGTTACAATGATTCTAGCTACCAGATTAATCCGATCAAGTTTGCCTATCTCGCCATTCGCCCCGATAGTTCAGTTAATTTTAGTCTTTCGTCAAACACGCTTAGTAAAGGCTACGCTATTCCCGACAAGGTGGCATTATCTATTATTGGATCAAACAATCCGGAAACGGCTGATCTTCTTAGGAAACTTTTTGAAGAGGATGGTGCCGAGGTTGAAATCACCTACTCATCTATTTATGATGAAGTATGGCGAACTTCTAGTGGATCACCTCCCAAAAAAATAAAATAATCTTGAACGCCCCTAATTACCTAAAGAACTGCCCGGTAGAAATCTGGCCCCAGCCTTTTGCGGTGGTAAAAGCTAAGTACGCTCCTAAAGATTTTGTGGCAGTATTCAATGACCAAGAAGAGATTACGGTAATAATTGATGAGCAGCACCTGAAAGGTAATTGGATTATTGAAGCGGAGCGAGGTTGGCGGATGCTATCGTTTCGGGTTATCTTGCCTTTTGAGTTAGTGGGGTTTTTGGCAGTAATTTCCCAAGCCTTAGCCGATGCTAAAATCGCTATTTTCGCCCTTTCGGCCTACTCTACTGACCACTTACTTATCAAAGATTCGGATTTGGCAAAAGCTATTCGTTGTTTGGAATCACTAGGCTGCACGGTTAATCAATTGCCCTAAAGATCTGTACGCAGACACTTTCTACTCGATTTCCGCGTTGAACCAATGCAATGAAAGTTCAGTCATTAATCAATGAACTTAACTACCAAAATTTTAGCTGAATCAAAAAATGCTTCTTGATGCTGAAAATGCTCAATCACCCTAAATCCTCTCAAAAGGAAACAATTCCCCCTTTTTCAAAGGGGGCTAGGGGGATTTTTATACTTATCTTCCTCTTATTTTTCCTAGCCAGTTGTGAAAATGACTTATTGTACGATCCTATCCCTCCGGTGATAGTAGACGAAACAATTAATCTGAGCAACCAAGAGTATCTGCCGCTGCGGCAAGATGGTGGCTTCGTTGAAATTGTGGGTGGGTGGAAAGGAATTTTAATCTATCGGGAAAGCGCCACTACCTACCGAGCCTTCGAGAAAGCCAGTCCCCACCGGTTTGAGGAAGCCTGCGCCGAAATATTCGTTGACCCATCGGGTTTCTTTATAAAAGAAGGTTGTGATAATACTGTCTACGACTTTCAAGGAAACCCAGTAGGAGGAGTAAGTCCACTGCCGCTACGACAGTATGGTACTCAGCTAGACGGTAATTTTCTTTATATCTTCAATGTTCAATAAGGTTGGTGTTATAGTGCTAAAGTATTAATGTACGTGCAAATCACTTAATTAAAGCATACAAAACACGAACACTTAAACACCATAACACTCCGCACTATAACACTTTAACACAGTACCGGTTTGGCAATGCGCTGATTTGTCCTATTTTTGTCAAAAATTTTTTCCCCACCCTATGAGTGTTTTAGTAAATAAAGATTCCCGCGTTATTGTTCAAGGTTTCACCGGTTCGGAGGGTACCTTCCACGCCGAACAAATGATTGAGTATGGTACCAACGTAGTTGGCGGCGTAACGCCCGGTAAGGGTGGGCAAACCCACTTAGACCGTCCGGTATTCAATAGTGTAGCCGAAGCTGTAGCCGAAAAACAGGCCAATGTATCTATCATATTTGTGCCCCCGGCTTTTGCAGCGGATGCCATCATGGAATCAGCCGATGCCGGTATTGAGGTGATTATTGCAATCACTGAAGGTATTCCGGTAAAGGATATGATGATCGCCAAGCACTACTTGAAGCAAAAAGAAGGCGTGCGATTAATCGGGCCGAACTGCCCGGGAGTTATCACTCCGGGGGAGGCTAAAGTGGGAATTATGCCCGGTTTTGTTTTCAAGCCCGGTAAGGTCGGAATTGTATCCAAATCAGGAACCCTCACCTACGAAGCCGCTGATCAGGTAGTAAAGGCCGGATTAGGCGTTTCTACCGCTATTGGTATCGGTGGCGATCCGATTATTGGCACGTCTACCAAAGAAGCGGTAGAACTTCTAATGAACGATCCGGATACCGATGGCATTGTGATGATTGGAGAAATTGGCGGACAGTACGAACCTCAAGCCGCCCGTTGGATTCAGGAAAACGGAAATAAAAAACCGGTGGTTGGCTTCATTGCCGGACAAACCGCCCCTCCCGGTCGCCGAATGGGCCATGCCGGAGCCATTATTGGTGGGGAAGAAGATACTGCTGAAGCTAAAATGCAGGTAATGCGCGAGTGTGGCCTCATTGTGGTTGACTCTCCAGCGACCATTGGTGAGAAGATGGCCGAGGCTTTATAAAATAACCAGCTACAATTTTTTATTCAGACCGGTAACCGTAAGGTAGCAGGTCGCCTACTCGGTGATTAGCCATTGCTCCCTGCCACCTAATATGGTTTGGGTCAAAGAAGCCGTTTCTGGTGAAAAGTACTGGTTCGTCACCTTCAAAGTAGACATGAGTGTATTGTCGCTTGTAGATAATCCGTAAGGGTGCTACCGGAAGTAGGTACTTGATATTTTTATTTTCCTTATCGTATCCAACAATTTCCTCAGCTGAAAGGCTTGATCCATCGGTTCGGCTAATTATTGTAAAACCCTCTCGTCTTAGCCGTCCGCTCCAGAGAGTTCTGAAAAAGTGCATTCGCGAACCGTAGTACGCTGACTTTCTCTTTCTTTGAATTTTCCTTCGTTCCCCTTTGGTAAGAGTAGTATCTTCTTCAAACAATGAATTACCCCGGTAGCCAAAGTGTCTTTGCCCCTTTTTAAATTGGTCCAGAAAATACGTTATTTTGTAACCAAGAGCCCGGTTATGGATTTTTAACGGCTTCTCGCTATATCCTTCTAATG
>NZ_JBARYM010000352.1:0-2443 GCF_049647865.1 Tunicatimonas sp.
GGCGTATTACTAGGGCTGGGATTATTTATTGCCGGCTCACTATTGTTCTATCCAGCGAGCCAAACAATGGTGTATGGACATTTTTTGGGTGCTTTATTCGTACTGGCGGGCGGACTCTCAATCTTAGAAACCGCAGCCAATCCCTATATTATTGCTATGGGACCCGAAGAAAACGGAACTCAGCGACTTAATTTAGCCCAATCTTTTAATCCTATCGGCTCAATCATTGGTGTACTACTTAGTAAGCTATTTATACTGTCACAATTAAACCAAGCGAGTGCTGAATCTCGGGCAGCGATGAGTCCCGATGAACTACAGGCCATTCAATCGGGGGAGCTTATTGCCGTGATGGGACCATACGTGGGAGTAGCAGCGGTATTACTGATTATTTGGTTGCTGATAGCCTTTTCTCGTATGCCTAAAGCCTCCGAAGCGGATGATTCGCTGAATATTAGTACAACTGTAGCGCGATTGCTAAAAAATCGAAATTATGTTTGGGGAGTAGTAGCTCAATTCTTCTATGTAGGGGCTCAAATATGTGTATGGTCATTCACCATACGCTACGTAATGCAAGAATTAACTATTAATGAGGACGAGGCAGCTTCTTATTACTTAGCGGCACTGGTACTTTTTACGGTATCTCGCTTCATTTGCACTGCCCTTATGAAATATATTTCTCCGGGCAATCTGTTGGCAATCTTGGCACTACTGGCCATTCTATGCACAACGGTAGTAGTTCTAGGGGGGGGTATTGTAGGAGTATATGCTCTTATCGCTATTTCAGCATGTATGTCGTTGATGTTTCCTACCATTTATGGTTTGGCCGTTCGGGGGCTGGGCGACGATACTAAAATTGGCGGCTCAGGATTGATTATGGCGATTTTAGGTGGGGCGGTAATTACTTCAATTCAAGGGCAGATTTCGGATTTAACAGGTAGTATTCATTTAGCTTATATTGTGCCTTTATTGTGCTTTATTGTGGTCGCTTTTTACGGGCGATTAGCGCATAAACAACTACCTGATCCCTTTGTAGCTGCGGAATCACTATAACTTTCATATTTTCTGTCTGGTAGTCGTGTTAGCAATTATGCTGGTCAATGTCGCCTTTAGATAGTACGCATGTACTGAATCAAAATATTCAGGTAAATATTGTTAAGTAAATATTACTTTATTGCATATACCGTTATTTATATAACCTTTCCTTTGAATTAAAAGGCAAAAGTCTATAAAAAAATGGTATTATATAGAACTTATTGTGGCGTTTAATCTGTTACTTACCCGATCCCTCACTATGACTTACATTATTTTGCGAACTACTTCATTACTATTATGCTCATTATTTGTATCGATCATGGCCTGTCAAGCTCACGAGAGGCATGATGGGAAACCAGTTACTTCTGATGTAGAAGCATACACTAAAAATAAATCGATTCCCGATGAGATGCGCGGAGTTATTATTGCAGCACTCAGCCGTTATCCAGATTTAGCGGATACTCGCATTGAGTTTCGGTACGAAGATGAAATTCGTAAATCTGTTATGCAGGCTCAACCGAAAGTAAGTAGCTTGTTGCGGAAAAAGTCGAAGCGGAAGTACATTATCAAAATTAGCCGCTACCTTCAGCTAAATGATAAAAACCTGGATATTAGCACGTTACCTTTTGAAGTTTTAGTTGGTTGGATTGCCCATGAACTAGGACATATAATGGATTATCGCTACCGTAGTAGTTTATCAATGGTTGGGTTTGGAGCTAAGTATTGGCTTTCAGAGAAGTATCTGAAGAAAGCTGAACGCCGAGCTGACTTATTTGCGCTGAAGCATGGCTTAGGTGGGAAGGTTATGAAAACGAAAAAATTTATTCTTAATCACGAAGAAATTCCTGATTGGTACAAAAACCGGATACAACGACTTTATATGTCCCCAGTGGAATACTCTCAGCTTATCAGCGAAGCTAAACCTTAGTTTTAGATAGGTTAGCTTGCACGAAGGTTTCCCATTCAGCAAACGTATCTTCTTTCATTACTCGGGGCATTTTCACTTGCCCCCCCTTCTTTTTGTTCCGCTCGCTCCAGTCGTAGAAAGTATCCGTGGGAATAATATCAACTTTTACTCCTTTTAGCGCCTTAGAGCGGGCTACCCGGTAATTTTTATTCATCTCACTCAAAAATTGATCTAAAGCTGAAGTTATTTCAGCGTTATCAATTGTATCGTCTGATCCTAAGTACCAGTGATGAATATACTCTTGATCTTCTTTTCGGCGCACAGCTGCTACAGTGAATTCGGGAATTGCGATACTATAGCGCTCCTCTAACTCCTGAATAGCAGCGTTCATTTTATGTACCGAAAGCTGGGAACCCACTACGTTTAAGAAGTGCTTAGTGCGACCCGTAATTTTGATTTCGTGAAGAGACTTATCGGTAAACATAATCGTATCTCCAATCATAT
>NZ_JBARYM010000353.1:0-2614 GCF_049647865.1 Tunicatimonas sp.
AAAAAACCATCGATAATCAGTTCGTCAATGTAGTAAACCCCCGTCAGAAGGCTAAACTTGTCTTGCCAGAACCCCGCAAGAATCCTCAGGCATTAGCACCAGCGATCGAGCAGGGAGAATTTGGTCAGGCGCTGCTTTCTAACGGCGACGACCCACTCTCGCTGGGTTCTATTGGGGCTTTTAACCGCGCCCAGCCTTTCTCCATCGGCTTATGGATGAAGGTGCCCACTGCCCTGGAAAATGGCACCATCTTTCACAAGGGACAGGGACGAATCATCTACAACTTTCGGGGTTACTACCTGTCAATCAAAGACAATAAATTAGAGGCATTGATGGCCCACACCTGGCCATACAATAATATTTCCGTACTGTCTACTACCGAGATACCCAAAGAGGAATGGTTTCATCTGGCACTAACCTACGATGGCTCCAGCCAAGCTCAAGGATTAAAAGTATATCTCAACGGTACCGCCCTGAAAATGGAGGTTGAGAAAGATAATCTGTACAAAGACATTCTGCTTTCATCGCTGGAAGAAGAACCCGGATTGAGCTTTGGTGCCCTGTGGCGCGGGACCGGTACGAAGAATACCCTCCTCGACGAGATCAAAGTTTACAACCGAGAACTATTGCCCACCGAAGTTGCCGCTTGGGCCGGAAACCAGGAGCTAGATGAGCCGATCCAGCAAACGTTGGCGCTGACTTACGCTAATCTTGAGTATCAACAGAAAATAAAAGAACTACAACAGCTCAGAACCCAGCAGAACGCCCTAATTGAATCCGTACCCGAAATTATGGTGATGGATGAACTAGCAGAGCCCCGGCCCACCTTCCTACTAGAGCGCGGATCCTACGATGCACCGGGAGAAGAAGTAACAGCCGGAACTCCGGCGAGCATCCTGAACTTTCCTGATACGCTCCCTCGAAACCGCCTGGGCTTAGCTCAGTGGCTTTTCTCCGAAGATAATCCCCTCACGGCTCGGGTCATGGTGAACCGCTACTGGCAGGCGTATTTTGGGAAAGGTATTGTGAGTTCGGCAGCCGATTTTGGTAATCAGGGTGAGTTGCCTACTCATCCCGAATTATTGGACTGGCTAGCCGTTCGCCTCGTAGAATCTGGCTGGGATATTAAAGCGATGCAAAAAATTATCGTAATGTCCGCTACCTATCGGCAATCCTCCAAAACGCCCAAGGAGCTATTAGAAAAAGATTACGATAACAAACTACTATCCCGAGGCCCCTCCTCCCGCCTCACCGCCGAGATGCTACGCGACAATGCGCTGTTCGCCAGTGGCTTACTGGTAGATAAAATTGGGGGCGAAAGCGTAAAACCCTATCAGCCCGAAGGCTTATGGAAAATTAGCGGGGCAACCTACGTACCGGATACCGGCGAGAAGTTGTACCGCCGTAGCCTTTACACCCTGTGGAAGCGAACCGTACCGCCTCCGTCAATGAACACCTTTGATGCTCCCACCCGCAGCTACTGCGAAGTAACCCGGCAAAAAACCAGCACTCCGCTGCAATCATTAGTACTATTGAACGATCCGCAGTTTGTGGAAGCCAGTCGGGCCTTAGCCGCTAAGATTATCACTACCGAAAAGAATCATAAAGAACGACTCACTAAAATATACTGTTCACTAACTGCCAGGCACCCTAGCGACAAGGAGTTACAGGTGCTAGATACCTTTTACAACAAGCAGCGGGCAGACTTTCAGTTATCCCCTCAGAAGATAGATGGGTGGTTAGAAATCGGAGAGTTTGCGGCCGAGCAGACTATTGATAGACAAGAACTCGCAGCTTACGCGGTAATTGCTAGTACGGTGATGAACGCGGATGCCACCGTAGTAAAACGATAGACGCTATGAACCACTTAGATAAATTATCCGACCACCTGAACCGAAGAGAATTTCTGCGAAACTCGGGCATGGGATTGGGGGCTTTTGCGCTGGGAACGATGCTTAATCCAACTAGCGGTTTTTCGGCTTCCCCCCAGGTCTCGGGCGGAATACTAGGTGCTCCGCACTTTGCGCCTAAAGCCAAGCGGGTAATTTATCTGTTTCAAAGCGGCGGGCCGTCCCAGTTTGAGACCTTCGACCATAAGCCTCTGCTGGAAAAAATGAACGGCGAGGAACTGCCCGATAGCGTGCGACAAGGGCAACGTCTTACCGGAATGAGTGCCGGACAATCGTCGCTGCCGTTGGCCGGTTCGCAGTTTGCGTTCGATCGGTACGGTAACAGGGGTGCTCCGGTGAGTGAGCTAATGCCCCACACCGCGAAAGTGGTAGATGACCTATGTTTCATACGATCGGTACATACCGAAGCTATCAACCACGATCCGGCAATTACTTTTTTCCAGACTGGTTCGCAGCAGGCGGGGCGACCTAGCATTGGTTCCTGGCTGAGTTATGGCTTGGGTTCCGATAATGAAAACTTACCGGCGTTCATCGTGCTGGTTTCTAAAAATGCGGGTGGGCAGCCCTTGTACGCCCGCTTGTGGGTGAACGCTTTTCTGCCCTCCACCCACCAGGGAGTACAGTTCCGCTCAGGAAAAGATCCGGTGTTGTTTCTTAACGACCCCAACGGATTTCACCACCAAGACCGGGCGCAGATGCTGGAC
>NZ_JBARYM010000354.1:0-6593 GCF_049647865.1 Tunicatimonas sp.
CTGATTCGGGAGTTTAGCACTACTGAAGAGGCGGAAAGCAAAGATCCGCTGAAGGGGAAATTGGAAGTGGAGAAAGGCTTCAACCGGTTTGTGTGGGATATGCATTACCCCGGCGCAAAAACTTTTGAAGGTATGATTCTATGGGGAGGCGGTACCCAGGGGCCAAAGGCAGTGCCGGGCGAATACCAGGTTACGCTAAAAGTAGGCAATGAGCAGATGACCCAACCGTTTTCTGTTCTGGCCGATCCTCGCTGGGAATCGAGTCCGCAGGATATTCAGGAGCAATTTGACTTTTTGATATCTGCTCGGAACAAACTCACCGAAACGCATCAAACAATTGAAGATATTCAGGAGGTGCGGGAGCAAATGAATCAGGTAGTGGAGCGAGTAAAGGATGAAGAAAGTATGAGCGATGTGGTAGATATGGCTAAAGCGATTGATGAACGGATTACAGTTATTGAGAAGGAACTGTATCAAACCAAAAACCGTAGCCGACAAGATCCCTTGAACTACCCTATTAAATTGAATAATAAATTAGCCAATGTGGCTTCTCAGATGAGTGCGGGTAACTTTAAACCAACTGCTCAGGCCGTAGCCTATAAAGAGGAAATTACCCAACGCATTGATGAGCAGTTGGATCAATTTCAGGAAGTAGTCGATCAGGATCTACCAGCATTTAATCAATTGGTACGAGATAAAAGTGTAAATGCAGTACAGATAGATCCTGAAATAAGCGAACTGGAAGGAACTCACTAAATTGCTAATGAACGAGAAAGGTTAGATGTTTTAACATCATCTAACCTTTTTTGGCTTATGCGGGTTGTAATTGGAAGCAACAAACCTATTTTTTTTAACTTAGCTTATTTCTGAGCTATTACCTTTCAGGTTAAGGCTTTAGAAGTTTTTTTATGTTTTCCGAACTATCTTCCTCGGCTTTATACAGAACGACAGCATTTCTGCTGTCGACTGGGCTTGTTATTCTCCTCCTGATTTTAGGTAAGTCTATTTTTATTCCATTGGCCTTCGCGGCTTTTATTGCAGTTATTTTAGCTCCATTATGTAAATATCTTGAGAAGCGCGGAATACATAGAAATATTGCTGCTTTCTTAAGTACCATATTAGCCGGAGCCTTCGTAGCCGGAATCCTAGCCTTCTTCACTTTTCAAATTTCTAGCTTAGCAGACAATGTAGATACTTTTAGAGAAAACATGAACGAGCTAATTGTTAATACAACAACCTATTTAGGAGAGTATTTGGGCGAGACAGAAATAAGCGAGTTATCGTCGTTTAGTGAGCTTTTCACTTTTTTAATGGAAGATGCCCACACTGTTATTGGAACGATGCTAGCTATGATGGCTGCTAGTCTCATAGTTATTCTTTTCCTTTTTGTGTTTGTGGTGCTGTTTCTAATTTACCGAACAGATATTCGAAAGTTTGGAATACACTTGTTCCGAGATAATAGTACTAGTATGCGCCACTTGCTACTCAAAATTGAGCAAGTTATAAGAAATTACTTAATCGGTATTTTTCAAGTGATACTTATTTTGGCCGTTTGCAACTGTATAGCGTTGTGGCTACTGGGTGTTCCCAATGCGTTGTTTTTCGGTATATTTTCGGCTTTGCTCAATGTTGTGCCATTTATTGGGCCGTTAGTAGGTTCATTAATACCGGCTATGTTTGCTATGGTTATTCATAACTCAGCACTATCTGCCGTGTGGGTTATACTGTACTTTACTATTATTCAAACGCTAGAAAGCTATTTGATTACTCCGGGCATTGTAGGTAACAAAGTACGAATCAATCCCATGTTCACACTCTTAGCTATCTTCGTAGGAAACTTAATTTGGGGAGTGCCCGGCATGATATTATTTATTCCATTCACCGCCGTACTAAAGCAAGTCTTTGACGAAGTATCGGGTTTGCGTCCTTATGCCTCGCTACTGGGTGAGTTAGACGGAGAAAAGTTGGCTAAAGAAACTCAGGAGGCAACTACTTCTTCTTCCGGTAGTTGAATATCTTTTCCAGAAAAACCAAATAGGCTGGCTACCAGCTTAGAAGGGGACTTAGTTACCAAATCCAAGTACTGTTGCAATTTCAATGAGTAGCGATTAGCTGCTATACGGTAGGCAAAATCAGCTTTTTGTAGCTGTTCGATGCTGCTCTGATAAATTTTATGCTTTCCTAATTGATCAGGAAGATTATCTATTTGTTGGGATAACTGCTGACCCGAAGATACAAGCTCACTGGCGGTAGTAGTGTTTTTATCTACCGACTGAAAGGACTGTACTATTCGCTGTAGCAGTGTGCTCAAGGAAGTATCATTTCCCTCAATATTTGATAACTGAATAATAATATTCTGCCGAAGGGCAGCATAGCGATAAACTAGTTCAGCCGCTTCCTCTACTTCCTTTTTTCGGGTTTTGAGTGAATGATAATTGACTATTCCCCACAGAAAAATGAATCCGGCTACTGCTACGATGAGGGGTAAAAATCCCATAGGAAAATATTTTGGTTAATGCTGACTATACATAGGTGTTATAGTGTTTACGTGTTAGTAAGTTTTAGTTCTAAATTTAAAGTTCAAAGTTTTGCCGCTAGGTATTAACCACACTAAACTCAGAAACCTAAACTTTCAAACTATAACACCAAAGCACACTAACACTAGTCAAATACTTAAAATTTTCACCATGCGTAGCATATCCTGTTCTAGTGGCTTAGAAGTATTGATACATTCTTTAAAATCAGTGTAAACAATTCTATTATTGATTACCCCTGCCATCATACTGCGCTTCCCATTCAGTAGCCCCTCTACGGCGGCTAAACCTAAGCGACTGGCCAGAATACGATCCATAGCGGTAGGAGCCCCTCCGCGTTGAATGTGACCCAAAATAGAGACTTTAAAATCTTTTCCTTCTAAGCGTGCTTTCACTTTAGCAGCAACTTCAATAGCCCCGCCCTCTTCATCACCTTCGGCCACTACAACAATAGAGGAGGTCTTTTCATGATTACGCCCCTGGCCCAGGGTATGGATTACATCTTCAATAGAGGTACTGGTTTCGGGTACCATAATTAATTCGGCGCCGCCTCCAATACCCGACTGAATAGCAATATAGCCCGAGTCGCGTCCCATCACCTCAATGAAGAAAATTCGGTCGTGCGAATTAGCCGTATCCCGGATATTATCAATAGCATTCAAGGCAGTGTTTACCGCCGTATCAAATCCAATCGTAAGATCGGTTCCGTACAGATCATTATCAATAGTACCGGGTGCGCCAACCACCGGCACTCCGTATTCTTGGCAAAAGATATTAGCTCCCGTGAAGGTGCCGTCGCCTCCAATTACTACCAAGCCCTCAATACCTCGTCGTTGTAATTGGTAAAAAGCTTTCTTTCGACCTTCGGGAGTACGAAATTCGGCACTACGCGCAGACTTCAGGATAGTACCACCTCGCTGAATGATATTACTAACGGAGTAAGACTTCATTTTGTAGATGTCGCCTTCAATTAGTCCATTGTAGCCATATTTAATGCCGTAGGCTTCTACTCCATGATAGATAGCTCCCCGAATCACAGCTCGGATGCAGGCGTTCATGCCGGGAGAGTCGCCTCCTGAACTTAGTACTGCGATCTTCTTCATAAAAACGATTAGAAATTAATTTGCAAAATAAGCGAATAGATGCCCGAGAAAGAAAATAATACTAATAGAAAATTTTGTGGTTAACTACTTTTATCAAAACTTGATCTAAGTTATGCTAAGTGGCAGGCTAATCAAAAGGGTTTAAACAAGTTTGTATATTGTTCGCGTAAATTTGTTAGTTTTTTTGGCAAAGTAAAAGGCTTACCATCATTTTCCTATGCAAATTCCATTTGTTAATCTTCGGCGGCAGCACGAAATCCTACTGGAGGAAGTTCAAGCAGCAATGAAGGATTTAATCGCTTCTAACCAGTTTAGGGGGGGAGAAATAATTCGCGATTTTGAGCGTGATTTTGCCCAATATTTAGGCGTAGAATATGTAGTTAGCTGTGCTAATGCTACTGACGCTCTAGAAATAGTATTACGCGCTTGGAACATAAAGCCTGGTGATGAAGTGATTGTTCCGGCTAATGGCTGGATGTCTGCTACCGAGGCTGTCCGGATATTAGGAGCCACCCCAATCATGGTTGACAATCATTCGGATAATTACAATATTAATCTATCGGCACTTCGTGAGAAAATTAGCTTAAGAACCAAAGCTATTGTACCAATTCATCTATACGGAAATCCGGTAGATATGACGCTACTATCCAAAGTAGCTACTTTACAAGGTGTGAAAACTCTAGAGGATTGCGCTCAAGCGCAGGGTGCTAGTGTTAATGCTAGAAAAGTGGGAAGTTGGGGCGATGCGGGAGTATACAGTTTTTATCCTACTAAAAACTTGGGTGCGATGGGAGACGGTGGTGCTATTGTAACTAACGATTCTATACTGGCTAAACACTGCCGAGCAATTGCTAGTCACGGGCAATTTGAGAAACATACTCATCGCATATTAGGAAGAAACAGCCGAATGGATGCTTTGCAAGCGAGAATACTCTCAGCGAAGTTGCCTCACCTCGACCGGTGGAACCAACGTAGGCAGCAGATTGCTCGCTATTATTCTGAAGCTTGGCAAGATTTGCCCCTTCAGCTCCCAATTAATAATGATGAAGCAGTCTGGCACTTGTTTGTGATTCAGACCAATCACCGTGATATTGTGCGAGAGGAACTAGCTAAATGCGGTATTCAAACTGAAATTCATTACCCAATTCCGGTGTGTCAGCAACCATTATTTCAGGAGTTTCGTGATTTTGAGGGCTACCCGAATGCCGAGCAGCAAGCACCTCGCTTGTTATCTATTCCGCTGTACCCGGAACTGACTGATTTGGAAGTGGAGTACATAGCCAAAACATTTAGAAAAGTGATCGAGCGCGTTGCCAGGCAGCATCAACCAAGTCGTTAATTTCAGGAGAAATCCGAAAAAAATAAATTGATACTCCGAACAGCAGCATTACCAATCCGCTACGAAACAGTAAGTCAAGCCAAAAGGGAGAGTAGGTAGGTAAAAGGCTGATAATGAAGTAAGTGCCCAACGCTATAAGTATCACTAGCAGGTGCTTTTTTCGATAGGGCTGCATACCAAATTTTTGGTAGACAAACCAAAATCGGGTAATCGTAACGGTTGCTACCGAAATAAGTGAGGCTAAGGCCGCCCCCGAAATTCCCAATTTTGGTATCAACATTACATTGGTCAAAATAATAAGCAGAAGCCACCCGGCATTAAAAATGGTGTTCATTTTATAGTACTCCGAATAGCCCACAATAGCATCACTCATGCCTCCGGCCATGCGTACTACATTGGCTAAGCCAATGAACAGAATGACGTAGACACCCGCTTGGTATTCTGGGGGAAGAATTGTGTAAATAGTTTCGGTATTAACCCATAAGCCCAGCAGTAAAAAGAGTCCGATCGCTAGTTGGGTGATCGTACTTTTCTCGTAGATCGCGCTAATGGTACCAAAGGCTCGATTACTGAATGCATCGGCAATCATAGTGGGGGCGATGTTCCTCAAAGCACGGGACGGAAGCATCACCAAGGTAGCAAAGTTGATGTTCATGGCATAGATGCCTACTTCGGCTTCGGTGAGATAGCTGCCAATCATAATACTATCAATCCGAATAATTGCTAGAGAGCTGAATCCGGTTAAAAAACTAAAAAAGCTCAAGCTAGCCATACCCTTTAGCAGTGAACGATTTATCAGACTGAAGTTAGGTTTAAGATCAAACTCCTTGCGCCAGACCAAAAAAGCAGCCAGAGCCAGCGTAATTACGCCCTGAGCCCCAATGTACCAGTCTACAAAAAAATCGAAAGCAAAAAGCTCGAGAAAAACCAACGTTATACCTACCAAGATAACTAAACGAAGTCCCAATTCCCTAAGTAATGTTCCTGTGGTAGCATTATAAAGTACCCGATTGTAAACATCTAGCGAGATAAACAGCAACTGAAATAGTGTGTAAGGAATAAGTAGATAAATCTTATCCTGAAATAGCGGAGAATCGTCGTGAGTGGCTATCAGCCAAGATTTTAGTAGATAGTACAGACCAATAAAGAGGGTGAAGCCTACGGCACTCAGTGCCAAAAGTATAAATAGAAAACCGTGGTGGTTCTTCGCTTTATTTCGGAACAATGGGAAGAACTTTACTGTAGCTCCCCCAAACCCTAAAGTAGCAAATTGAGCAAATAGCGATGACCACGATCCTAAGAGCGTTAGAACTCCAATCTGGGAAGTAGTGAGTATTCGGGGAAAAATTAGAGCAGTAGTGACAAAACCAACTAGCACACCAGCGTAGATGTATACCGTAGATTTTATTGTTTGACGCTTAATAATTCCCACAGTAATTGTTTAAGCTAACGCAGCTTAGTGATAAGTTCAGCTAACTCGGAGCGAGATAATTTAGCTGTATGTTCTGAGGTGAGTGCTTTTAATGCAACTTGTTGTACTCCCGACTGCTCACGGTATGCTTTTAGAACGTTCTCATTCATACAGATAATAAAATCGTTGGCACGTTCACAGCCGAA
>NZ_JBARYM010000355.1:0-2846 GCF_049647865.1 Tunicatimonas sp.
CAGGAACGTCAGGAAATCATTAAAGCTCACCAGGATTACACCCAAGGATTACTGTACTTCTACACCACCGATTCGCGCGTTCCTACTGAGTTGCAAGAGGAAGTCCAACAGTGGGGCTACCCGAAAGACGAGTATACCAACAACCGCAACTGGTCACCTCAGCTCTACGTGCGCGAAGCCCGGCGGTTAATTGGTGAGTACGTGATGACCCAAGCGAACTGCCAAGGTAAAGAAACGGTAGAAGACCCCATTGGAATGGCAGCCTATACCATGGATTCGCATAATTGTCAGCGGATCGTGGTCGATGGGCAAGTGAAGAACGAGGGTAACGTAGAGGTTGGAGGCTTCCCGCCCTACCCTATCGCGTTCCGCTCCATTCTTCCGAAGCAAGAGCAGGTGAGTAACTTACTCGTTCCGGTTTGCTTATCGGCTAGCCACATTGCCTTTGGCTCAATTCGGATGGAACCGGTCTTTATGGTGCTGGGTCAATCAGCGGCAACCGCAGCGGCAATGGCACTTGATGCTGAGCAAGGTCTTCACCAGTTAGAGTATAACCAACTACAAGAGCAGCTTTTGGCTGATAAGCAGGTTTTAGCGAATTAATAGTGAATTTCAGTTTTAAACTACCCGGTGGGAATTCACATAATCGGGATCAATAGTAATTCCCAAACCGGAGCCCGTGGGCACCTTGATTATCCCGTCTACGCTTTTAAACGGTTCGGCTTTGCTGGTTATTGGTACCAGGGTACCGTTGGCATCTTTGGTCTGGAACATTTTAAATTCGTGAAATTCCGCCGTAGCCGGACAAACGGATACCATTTGCAGTAGGTACACGTAGCCTAATCCCCCGGCCGAGATGTGGGGAGTAATCTGTAGACCGGCGGCTTCTACCATTCGGGCTACTTGCATAGTGCGGATCATACCTCCAAAGTAAAACAGGTCGGGCTGAAGGATTTGAAAAACTTCCTTCCCGATAAGGTAACGAAAGGCGTGCATCCCAAACTCTTCTTCCCCGCCCGCCATTGGAATGGTAAGGGCTTCTTCTACCGACTTCTGCTCTTCGTACCAATCCCAGGGTACGGGCTCTTCGTAGAAATAATAGTTATATTCTTCTAAAATTTTACCGATACGGATCGCCTCGTTCACTGAGTACGAGCCGTTGCCATCAATCATCAAATTCATATCGTCACCGAACTTTTCCCGAGCCATTCGGATCAGCTTTTCGGTGCGACCAGGCGCGTTGTCAATATCACTGGCTAAATTATCCCCCCTACCCGCTCGTAGTTTAATCGCTTTGGCCTCAGTTTTTAAATAATCCTGGTACATCAGTTCCAGTGACTCTTCCGGCTCCCTGTTTCGGAATTCCCACAGATAGTGCCCTAAATAAATAGGCACCTCCGGATTACGAAGTGGCCCTAGCAACTGTCCCGCGGGAAGGTCAGCGATAGTGCCTAGCATATCGAGAATGGCGAACTCAATGACTGCAATCTGAACGTTGAGCGGGATGCCTTGTCGCTTTACGTTGCGTTCAGCAGAGTTGAAAATCAGTAAGTCTAAATCACGAGCATCTTTACCCAGAAAAAATAATTTTAGGTTGAGATTGAACATTGGATAACTGGACTGAGCAATAAACGGATGCCCAATGGCTAAGCCAACCGCACCATCCTTGGAACGTACCCGACAGATAGTATTATTCCGGTCACGCAGCAACTCCAGGGTCTCAATAATGACCGGATTAGTAAAAAGTTCTCGCCGGAGTACCGGTTGATTACGAACTTCATCCAGCTTAGAGTATTGGATTATACTTGATGTTGTAGCCGACCTCTTGGTAGACAGGCAAGATGATAGCGGAAGTAATGTAGAAGCTCCCCCAACGGTAGCGGCAGCCTTTAAAAATTTTCGTCGGTTAGATTTCATTCTCTTACGGTAGGTTGTTCAATTGCTTGGAAAACAATGTAAGAAAATTTCAGACGACTAAGTCATCTACCCTTAGCCAAAAATAGAAGCTCGGATAACCCGATTGTTCATCTCAGCGATGTTGGTGATAGAGATTGCCTCGGGGCACTCCACTTCACAGGCTCCGGTAAAGGTACAGTGGCCAAAGCCCTCCTCCTGCATTTGCTGGGTCATCGCTAACACCCGCTGGTGCTGCTCGGGCTTACCCTGCGGCAGCGAGTTTAGGTGATTGATCTTGGCCGAAGTGAACAAGGCTGCCGAGGAGTTCTTGCAGGCAGCTACACAGGCTCCGCAACCAATACAGGCGGCGGCATCCATCGCTTTATCAGCAATCTCTTTACCAATGGGCACCGCATTGGCTTCGGGAGCAGTGCCGGTTTTGGCACTGATGTAGCCACCTTGCTCAATAATCCGATCAAAGGCGGAGCGATCCACCACTAGGTCTTTTACTACTGGAAAGCTATCCGCCCGCCAGGGTTCTATCACGATGGTACTTCCATCGGCAAAGCTACGCATGTGCAGTTGGCAGGTCGTCATGTTTGGGTGAGGACCGTGGGCCCGGCCGTTGATGAATACGCCGCACTGACCGCAGATACCTTCGCGGCAATCGTATTCGAAAGCAATTACTTTTTCATTCTGTAGCACCAGTGTTTCGTTCAAGTGGTCGAGAGCCTCTAGTAGCGACATATCTTCGGTAAGCCCCTCTACTTCGTAGTCCTTTAGTTGTCCTTTATCGTTGGGGCTATCTTGCCGCCATATGCTAAACGTAACGTTCATACCTTATCTATTTATAACTTCGCACCGTGGGTTCAATAAACTCAAATTTCAGTGCTTCCTCGTGGTGCTTAAATTGACCATCTTGACCGTACTCCCAAGCCGAAACGTAGGAG
>NZ_JBARYM010000356.1:0-1692 GCF_049647865.1 Tunicatimonas sp.
CGTCAATAGGAAAGTTTTCGTTTTCGTAGTAAACAATTAGAATTGCGAAAACCGCCAACGGTTGGGCTAGCGGTCCGGCCGGCCTTATTAGCGTTTTTTGTTCGAGTTTCATTACTAGAACTTAGAGCAAAAAGCAACCGAATTGCTTTTCAACTTAGGCTTGACGCTAGGTGTTGTTGGCATTAGTTTTTTTTAATCTCAGTTCAATGTTCCAACTATCAATATTCTCATAAAATGTTAATGAGTCTAATGGAGCTATCTTCTGATAGTTTTCGTTTTTATCTACTATCCAATATCTTTTTTGTTGGTCCTCCATGTCTTTATTGATCGCTATAATCCAACTGTCGTCATATGCGTAGTCAACAACAACGGCTGGTATTGCTTCTGGTCCGCTGCCAATATGGTCATCTGAAATTTGATAGATTATTCCTTGTGGATAATCCTGGATATATCTAAAGTTTTTCCCTAAATCGATACTATCATCCATTCTTATGAAGATACAGGAATGAAAAGTAATAAAGGTCAATATGATTACTGCTCGTTTCGTTCAAATTAATGCCAACTAGCATATAGCCGCTATAGGTGCGGCTATATCCAATATATTTACTGCATTATTAGTTGATGTACAGATAAATATAAAACAAAAGAAATATTTACTATTACTTTACTTGTAAATATCTTAATATTCATTTTTTATGAGCTAAACGTTTAAAAACATTTACGGTCGTTTACTCCCGACTAACTTCTTCTTACCAGCGCAATGCCAGCAAGTGAATATACAAAAATAGATAATAGTTTACCGGACAGCTAGATAGCTAGGATATGCCTCTGAGCACACTCTACAATAAGCACCAAAAGTACATATTAGTCAAAGACTCATAGAATAAACAGAGGCTCTATCGGTTAAGCTTCTTCCTTCACCTTTAGCCCTAGTTCTTTCAGTACCTCCGGGCGGTTCTCGAAAGCAAAGTGGAGGGCGCGGGTGTAGCGACGCATCCAGCGAGTAAGCTCGGCTTCCTTTTGTTTGCGTACCTGGGTGCTCTGAAGGGCTTCGTCCCGCTCTTTATCGCGGTGGTCGTAGGCTTGGTATACGGCTTCAATCATAGCTTCCCCTTCATTTAGGTCTTCTACTTTAATACCGTAGGTCTTTAATTGAGCTGTAATAGCTTGGGCATTGGCATAAAACGTTTGGGCCTGCTTCACCCACTTTAACAGACTATCTTCTCGGGCACCGTCTAGTTGCAAGGCTTTGTACTGCCCCCGATTGTCCCCTACCGCTAAGCGGGCCACCTGTAAATGGTGTTTGTATACTTTCCAGGCATCTCGCTTGGCTCGACGAAGGGCATCAGTAGCCGAATACTGCTCACCGTACTCCTGCTGCTGGGCTACTGAAAGCAATTGTAACTCATTTCGCAGCGTCAATCCTTTTTGTAGTTCGGCAGCGGTGAACCCCAGCGGATTCATGGTCTTTTGCCAGTCGCTATTGGCTATTACGCCACTGATGGCTTTTTCTGATTTTCTTAGTAATTGTTCAATTCGCATTGGAGTAAATTTTTTCCGGTAAAAATAGACCGGTTTCTTACCGTTACCCAGCGGAAACTAGCGAATAAACTACGGAACAAGGTTTTCAGAAGTTTAGAAGATTTATCCTCTAAAGATCGTAGAATTGGGACCATTAGTACTACGTTCCTA
>NZ_JBARYM010000357.1:0-11350 GCF_049647865.1 Tunicatimonas sp.
CTGCATAGCTTCCTCTTCAGGAACCTGCGGCATAGGAGCCATCGGGGTATAGTCCGGCCAGTTTTGCGGTTGCGGATTATAGATTAGCTCTACGATCTTTTCATCGCTGTATTTCCGCTTAGCCACATCATTAAAGGCCGGACCAACCTGTCGTTGATCAGCCTGATGACAGGCAGTACAGGTGTTCTTGACTAATAGCGGTTCAATATCGGCGTAGGTAGGCGTAGCAGCACTGGCGTTCGGATCATCGGGGGTGGTGATGACTGCTTGCGTGCGCTGAGGGGCTTTAGTGGTGGGGCGATTAGTTTCTTCAACGCGATTAGTAACCCATTCGTTGTCCGGTAACTTTTCGCCCTCAGGAATATTGTTGAGGGTGTAGTATCCGGTAGGGTGCAGGAGCGTATGACCATTTTCAGCGGACTTAATGCCCGAAGCTATGATTTCGTGAATGTAGTACTGCCGAAGATTATCCACCTTCACCCGAACCGACATACCATCTTCCGAAACTTTCACTCCGGCTACCGCCAGGGGCTCATCGTTTACCGTGGGGCTACCGTACACCGCGTGGTACTTGTAAATAAAGCTCCGTCCAGTGTAGGCGTTCAGGTTCTCGGCTGACTTTCGGTCTATTGGCTGCGTAAAGTGAATCGTAAAACCATCGGGTTCAGCCCGAACGGTTTGCATCTCAAAGGGAGTTTCGCCCGTCCAGGTTAGTCGTTCTAGTCCGGCATTTTGGGTTCCGGCGGAGCCCCAGCCTCGATTGGTTTCGCCTACGTACAATGAGCCATCGCCGCCCCAGGTCATCCGTAGCACGCCCGACTGAAAGCCCGAGCGGAAATCGAAGGCTACTCCTTGGTACTCACCATTCACTTTTTCCAACGAAACCCGCATAATTTTACTTTGCCCTTGATCACCCACCAATAGCTGACCACTAAAGGGGCCAAATTCACCCTCACTTTCATCTACCAGAATCTCCGAATTAGAAATGCCTAGTATTCCGTGGGGCAGCCAAGCCGCGGGGAGTTTTACTGATGGAAACTCTTTTCCAGCCTCATAAAGAAAGTCGGGGTCTTCTTCGTCGGTTACGTTCTCCGGTTTTACGAAGCGACCGTTCTGCTTTACTTGGCGTATATCAATTTGGGCGTAAAATTCCTGTTCGGTCAAGTCTACCGGCGATTCTTCTTTTTCGGCCCAGGCGAGTCCGGCCGGATGACCCGAGAAGCTACCTTCGGTGATGTGCCATACTCCCCCGGAGCCCATCCAGTCGCCCTGGTTTTCGGTGTAGAAGAACTCGCCATCTACAATGCCCAAGCCACAGGGTGAGCGCATTCCGGTAGCCCAGGGCTGCATTTCTCCGTCGGGGGTGATTTTCATGGTCCAGCCCCGCCACGGCACCCGACTTTCGCCCCGCCACCATTCCTGACTACCAAAGGCCACATTACCGGTCACCATCATACTACCATCTGGCAGGAACTTAGGTCCGTAGGAGTACTCGTGGTAGTGCCCGGAAAGCGGCCACTGATAAATGGTTTCGTACCGATCGGCTCTATCGTCTCCGTTGGTATCCGTGAGCTTGGTCAACTCGCCTCGTTGCACGGTATACAAAGCGTTATCCCGGTAGGTTAACCCTAGCGGTTCATGTAAACCGGTGGCGAAGCGCGTGTAGCGGGGTTGCGTACCTTCGTACATATTCGGGTTTTCTATAATGAAAACATCGCCCCGGCGGGTGCAAAGAGCAATTCGTCCGTCGGGCAGGGTAGTAAGCCCACCTACTTCCAACAAAACATCTTCGGGAGTAGGCATGGTAACAATCCGGTAGTAATCCTCTTCAGTGGGCACGTCGGGGGTTTGTGCGCGGAGCAAAGATGAGCCAGAGAATAATAAGCCGATAATCAGTACTGAACAATATTTATAGAAAGACATAGTAGATAGCATATTACCAAATGATTGAATAAGCAAATGAAGAATTTAGCAGCGGGGCCACCAGTTCCTGCTTTTGATCAACGGTACGAACCGTAGCCGAACCGTCCGAAGCCAAGCGAATGAAGTACTGCTGATCTACGGCATAACTTCCATCGGGCATGGACTGAATTTCATCTCCCTCGGCCAGCTTCACGTAAGTGCTGCCGGTAGCTTCACCTTCAGTCAGCGTAAGCGTCCGGGTGAGCATTTTGCCGCTGTCATCGGCCCGAATATGATCTTCTAGCGTTTTTCCGTCGTGCTGATACAGAAATACCGGTAAGCTGGTTTCAGTGTCAATCCGGTAACCATTGCTCTGCCAGTCGCCCGCCTCGTTTAGCTGAGTAGGGAAGGGGGCACTAGCATCGGAAAGAGTAGCCAGCGAGGTACTGGGAAAAAGGTACTGCACGGCTCCGCGGGGACGGAACGAGCCATCGCCCCGGCGGTACCACATGGGAGTGGCGTTCAGAAACTCGCCCCGCCAGACACAGACCGGAGTACCGGTTATCAGGTTATAGACAAAGTGCGCTCCGCTGGGTTCGCCTACCCCAATAGTGTGGGTTAACCGCTGAGATTGATCACCTTTGTAATCCATAAAAGCCCGTAGCATTCGGGGTTCATCGGCAACTTTTACGTAGATGGGACCGGTTTCCGGAATATCTGGCTGATACGAGTTGGGGTTGTGTAGCGGACGTGGGTAAGAGTCGGTACTAAAGAGGCCTACTCGGGTAGTCCACTGAGGAGTTTCTTTAAAATAAGTAAGTCGGAACGGGGTTTCACCCTTGGGTAAACTGAGCGTTATTTGGTTGCTTGCATTCCGACCGTCAAACGAGTTAGGTTCAACCTTCGTCTCACCGTCTACTTCCAGCATTGCTCGCCCACCGTAGTTCAACTGAAATTGATAGTCTTTAGCTTCGGAAGTATTAATAGTCCCTTCGTAGATCACCGTAAAGTCATCATCCACCCCTGGCAGATCAGTCGTTAACTGATTTAACGTACCTTCCTGAGCCGGTTGAGTACTGGTTAATGAATCTACTCGGGCGGAAGCTGTTTCGTAAACTTTATAACTAATATTGCTGAGAGATACATCCGATTCTTCCATCAAACGGTACTTGAAGTTACGGAAGGCTACCGGGCCATGGTCGCCCTGAATCATGATCGGTCCTGTAGCTACTTCGTTATTCTCTACTGGGCCACCGGTCGGTAAAGGCACTTCCACATTTTCGTGAATACGCTCACCGTTCAGATCTACGTACACGAAGCGAGCGTTGGCAGTTTTGTTGCCACTGGCATCAAACTTAGGGGCCTGAAAGGCAATTTTCATTGATTGCCACAAACCCGGTGCCTTGGCGGCGTTGGTCAGTGGAGCTTTGCCCATGTATATTTTTCCGGGCTCTTCTTCCCAGTTGCGGTAGATACCACCAATATCGCCGTAGCGCGGGTTCTTCACGCCCCAGCTATCTAGCAGTTGAATTTCATAGCGACCTTGCAGATAGACCCCGGAATTGGAACCCTTCGGCATCATCACTTCCAGTTCGAGCAGAATATCACCATGCTCCCAGGTGGTAAGCAGATGGTCTTTGGTAGTTTCGTCGTTCATATTCAGCAAAACACCGGTGCCGGATTCGTAGCGAACCGGTCCTTGCTGCGCAGTGGAGTTATCCGATTTTCTTGATTTCTTCTTTTTCTTTTTGCCCTTTTCGGCGGTGGCTTCAGGTTGATGAATGTCCATATTGGGGTCTATTGTTACGGCACCCACGATCATCCAGTTGCCCGCCTGCTCCTGAAAAGCCGACAGGTCATCCAACGCAATTGATTTCATCGGAACCTGCTGCGCTAGTAGGGAAGATGATAGAAAAGAAAGGTAGAAGGCTAGGAAAAGCTGTCTCATAATGCGTTTATACTAATTCAAAGTAGGGATCAAAAATACAATAAGTAGGAAGATTTCTAATAGGGTTTCTACTTAGTTTGTTTAATTTCTACCCAAAAAGGAAAGGTTTGCTGACGGTCGATTTCGTAGAACGGAATAAGGTCGCCCTTCATTTGAGGTAGGTACACATTTTTCATCACTAAAGTTTCGGTGGCAGCATCAGAGTTTTCCATACGTTGAATGAGCGTTTCTGTTTCGAGTATCATCTGTCCTCCAGGGTCTACCGGATTCAGGAAGCGAAAGTGCAGATCGTAGTGGCCTTCCCGAGCAACTTCTACCCGCCACTTGCCAAAAACATCTTCTTGGGCCCAAATGGCCCGCTCACCACTCGCGTCATTTCGGTTTAGATAGATAGGGTTTTCGGAGTTGCTACTGATGACTACTGCCGGAGGGTTAATTAAGTTGGGGGATTGAATCAGCTCGTAAAAATGCTGATCTAACTGCTGCTTTAACTCAGTAGCGACTTCGGGTTCATCCGTTACTAAATTCTGCTGCTCGTAGGGATCATTGGTAAGGTTGAACAATTCAAAATTAGTGAGTTCAGCATCGTAAGAAGTCTGGCCCACGAGTTTGTAGTCACCTTGCTGAAGCGCTATATTCTGATATAATTCGGGATACTTGCGGGTCCAATAAAAGAACAGCGAGC
Source organism: Tunicatimonas sp. (assembly GCF_049647865.1). Lineage (NCBI taxonomy): Bacteria > Pseudomonadati > Bacteroidota > Cytophagia > Cytophagales > Catalimonadaceae > Tunicatimonas > Tunicatimonas sp. The sequence goes on from NZ_JBARYM010000357.1 coordinate 4,536, forward strand.
GATCAGCCCAACTAACCTCATTACCCCGCAATAACGGAAGCCAGCTTTTTCCGTCAATCTTACGATTCATGGGAAGTTGCGCACCGCAAAGATCAGCCAAGGTGGGTAGTACATCCATATGGACGGTAGGGGTTACAATATTCCGGCTTTTGGGGAACTGAGCGGGGTAGCGCATAAATAACGGAACTCTTACCCCGCCCCGGAATACCGAACCCTTACGACCGCGCATTCCGGCTACGTATCGCCACTGCTGCGGGCCGTTGTCAGTCATAAAAATGACGATGGTATTATCGGTAATGTCTAATTCATCCAACGTGCTGAAGACTCTTCCCAGGTTATCGTCAATATTGGTCACCATTCCGTACACCTTGCGAGCGTCTTCTTTATCCTTTTCGCTCATTTCGGGGAAGGGCATCGCTTCATCAAATCCAGCGGCGGGGTCAATGTCTTGGTACATCTGATAGTATTTGTCCGGAACTTGTAGCGGGGTGTGGGGAGCGTTGAACGACAGGTAGCAAAAAAATGGGCTAGACTGATTGTTTTGGATAAACTCAATGGCTTGTTCAGCAAATATATCGGAACAGTAGCCTTGGTAAGACCGCTGCTCACCATTGTGCCACAGCACCGGATCAAAGTAACTGCTGTCCTTCTGAAAGTAATTGGTGAAATCCCCCACTTGTCCCATACCCCCCGCTAGGTGAATCACCGACTCATCAAATCCCTGATCGATGGGCCGACTGGGGTAGTTATCTCCCAGGTGCCACTTACCGAAAATCCCGGTACGATAATCGGCTTGTTGGAGCATCTCAGCAATGGTTACTTCCGATGAGGCCATGGTAGCTCCGCCGTTGTAGGTATCGTGCACTCCGGTACGTAGCGAATAACGACCGGTCATCAGGCTAGAGCGGGTAGGGGCGCAAACCGGGGAAACGTAGAAGTTGGTAAGGCGGATACTCTCTTCAGCAAATTGATCCAGCACCGGTGTCTTGATATGCGGGTTTCCGGTAAATCCCAAATCACCGTAGCCCTGATCGTCGGTAATAATTAGTAAAACGTTAGGTTGATCGGAAGTTTGGGCAAAACTAATTTGAGCTAGAAAGTAGCAGGCGGTGAGTAGCAGTCTCATAAAAAGGAGGTTGTAGTAAAATTTGGTGGGGGGCTAAAATACAACGATATTTAGGAGCATCCAATTGCGGAAAAGTAGGCGATTTTTCTTATTTTCATGGAAAAGAAATAGTTATGATTTTTTACTTGTCTAGCGCAATCCATAACAGATTCTTTCCCATCGTACTGATTGCCATGATTAGCCTAGGTTGTGAAGAAAAGGAGATAATTGATGGCCCGGAAATCTACGAAGACTGGATCAAGTTAACCATTCCTGATGAACGAGGAGCTTTGGCTGTATTTGGCGATATTGACCAGATACTTACAGTAACAACCTGGACAAAAAGTTACTTTACTCAAGACGGTGGAAGGACTTGGCAAATGTCTCGTGATTTCCGAGGAAGTATAGTAGGTTTGCTTATGGCTAATGACACATTATTTGCGCTACATGCTACCACAACGGATTCATTAGGTAATAAATCAGCAGCATTAGCGCAACACTATTCGCTGGATACTGGTCAAATCTGGCACTCCTACCTGGATGACTATGCAACCCAATACATTAAAATAATGGGTACCGATACTACTTCACAAGGTATCATTTACAAAACTGTGTTAAATGTAAACATCGATACAGTGAACCCCTCAAGTTTACTGCGGTCAGACGGATTATTGACTAATTTAATGGACGTGCCATTTAAACACCGTCTTCACGATGTATACGTTGACCAAAACGATAGGGTATACGTAGGTGCCGCCGGAGATCGGCACAATTCCGAAGATAATACTCTATGGTGCTGCGAAGATGCGTTCATCTACGTATCCAGAGATACATCTCCTTAATTTGCAGTCAATAACATAAGTTGTTTAGCCATTATGGATTTAGATTTGAAGAAACAGATTTTTGAAAGCTGCAAAAATCAGTTGACGGAACAAATTTCGGGTTTACAAACCGAATTACAGGGATATAAATCAGCCGTTTCGGATGAAACTAAAAGCTCGGTAGGTGATAAGTACGAAACCGGGCGAGCCATGCTTCATTTGGAGCAGGAACGATTATATAAGCAGTTGGCCGAGGCTGAACGGCTGTATAATCTACTGATTTCGCTACCCAATCAAGTTTGTAAAAAAGTGCAGCCGGGCAGTTTGGTAAAAACCAGTCAGGGGCTATTTTACTTCGCCGTAGGCTTAGGGCAAGTTAAGGTAGATGATTTAACTGCTTTTTGCGTATCTCTCAAATCGCCCATCGGGCAAGCACTGCTAAACTGTGAAGTGGGGGAGGTGGTCTCTTTTCAGCAGCAGAAGTGGGAGGTGCTGGAAATTATATAAGGCATAAAAAAAGCCCTCGGCTCGAAAGACAAGGGCATGTATTAGCAAATTACGAAATATACTAGTCGTAACGCTCTTCTAATCGCACTAATTCTTGTAGCGAAGTTTCAATCTTCTCCATTTGCTTACGAACCGTAGTTTTTACGTTGTCGGGAACTTCAGTTTCCTGCAATACATCCTGGTATTCCTTCAGTGCATTCTTATCACCGCGAATGCATTCTTCCAGTACCGCTTCCTCTTTATTGCTACTCAGAGCAGATTTAATATCCATCCAGGTTTGGTGTAAGCTGGCTGAACCTTCTTTCGTCTCCTTTGGAGTGCCCCCCAGAGAGGTGATTTCCTGACGCAGTTCGGAATTAAATTGGTTGCGCTGGTGAACGTGCTCCATCAGAAAGTTCTTCAGATCATGGTCTTTTACCTTTTCGGCAGCATTCTGAAAGCCATCAACAGCATCGTGGTTCTTTTCAACCAGATCATTCAATTCTTTAATAACATGTTTAGTGTCCATAGTAAAAAATAGGTTATAATTAAAAAATGATTCTACACTATTGATAACTACAATCTACGGTATCTGTTTAGTAATTTTTTCAATGAATCACTTAGTAGTAGATTTTATTTTAATTTGAATTCACCGCTATCTGATTGTCTTAGTAATAACTTTTATTATTGCCTAATGAGCTTTGTCATTAAACAATCAATCATCTAAGAGCTTTAGGTTAAAACCATAATCAGCCCTATTAGAGCAAAATATCGTTTACAGGTTCAATCTTAGCGGGAAGATCCGTTTCATTTAGTAGTTGTCTTAGGTCAATTTCAATGGTGCGACATAGCGCGGTCATGGGTACATCGTTAATATAGTTTTCAAAAGGATCTTCACTATTATCACCTACGGTTTCGATCGTAACAAAAATCCAAGAGATCAGCACTGAAAACGGAACAGTGAGCCATATCACTGAATTATTACTCATTTCCCCAAATTCACTAACTAAGCCAAAAGGAAGCAGTACGATAAAAATCCAAACGAAAACAGTACTAAAAAAGGCGTATTGGCGGGGAAATGGCGTATTTTTAATCCGTTCACATTTTCCTTGTAAATTATAAAGTTCCTCTAGCGTTTGCATCATGTTCACCTGCCGATAGGAGTCTAACTCATTCTCCTTTACTAAGGCCCGCAATGCTTTACCCTGATTTTTCACCAAGTGAGTAGCCGTATTTGCCTGCTGCAATACTTCAGTGTATTCGTCGTCAGACAGAAATATTCGGATATATTCTTGACATTCCCGATCGTTATTCAACTTCAAATCAGGTACGTAGCTGAGATTATTCCGATCCAGCATGGTGGTACGGCGAAGTTGGATGCGCAACGCATTGATCCAAGCTAAATGACGGTAAACTAGTTCGGTGTGCAGAGATGAACTAGTAGAGTTAACCTCTGAATTGGGCAGATAGCTTAATACTTGATTGGCCCAAGTACGACTGTAATTGACAATGCCACCCCAGATTTTTCTTCCTTCCCAGAAGCGGTCGTACGACTGGCTATTTTTGAAGCCAATGTAAAATGCTACGGCAATACCAATAGTACTAAGTGGCAAAAACGGAATGCTGATATCGATGCCTTGTTGAAGAAAAATAGCGTAAGCTACTGTAACTATGATTGCCCAAATGATGAAAAAGAGAACGTTTTTCCAGGCAAATTTCCAAATCAGGCTCCATCGAATATTTCGTCTTACGTACATAGCAATAATTAGGTTAGTAGAATAAAACGAGTGAAGATAAAGGTAGCGGCTAAGAACTCAAAAAATTATATAACTGCTGAGTTTTAATACTATCTATGCATTAGAATCGTAGTATAAATCTACCTTTGTCAAGGTAATCTTCTTACTATACTTTTCAAACTTACCAAATGAGTCTTGATCCAAATACAGAACGGTTCGCCCTAATCACAAAGTTGATTCTCACGGGTTTTTTTCTGGTTTTATACACTTCAGTGTCATTAGCCTTACTTTCTTCACCTAAAGAACGCGGCACCGGGTATCACGAAAACGACCTTTATTTCCAGGCTGACTCGGAGTATCTCGCCAAACGAGTAGCCAAAAATCGACATAACTACCAACGGGTACGTTTCCATCCACTCTTCGTATTGTTTTTTAACCCTATTGGAAGGGGAATGAACGTGGTTACACAAAATCCTGAAGTAACGGCTTGTGTTCTTAATGCTATTGCCGGAAGTGTTGGCATCTTCTTATTCTTCGTTCTTTTTCACGATGCGCTAGGAATACCTCTAGCAAGATCGACTTTATATACTCTCATTGGCGGACTAACTGCCACTCACTTTGTTTTCTCGGTAGTTCCTGATACGTTTATATTTTCATCGGTAGGCTTAATCCTACTATTAATTATAGCGCTACGTTACGCATCGTCATTGGGAGCTTGGTTGGGGGTTTCGGTGTACTTAACCGGGATAACTATTACCAATGTTGCATCGGCGTTCATAGCGGCCTATTACTTTCTGTTGCAACGAAATAATAGCTCAAAAATCAACCGTAACCTAATTTATCGTTATCTGGGGCAGTTTGTACTGGTATCAGCGGTGCTAAGTGTAGCCCAAAAGATATTATATAATGTTTGGCTTTTTACTGATAGGCATATTATAGTAAAGGAAGATTTGGGATGGTACTTGTTTCTTCCTCACTCGTTTGCTGAAGGATGGGAACGAACGAACTTAATGCTCAAGCACGTTTTTTTGTTCAGTATAGTACCTCCCCGGTTGAAAACAACTATTCACTACCTTAATTCTAAACTTACAATGGCTACCTTTATGGACACTGCTTGGTGGGATTTTCCGGTAGCTTCTTGGGTGGCCATTTTCCTGTGGATTACGCTGTTAGGTATAGCCACTTTCTACCTGTTTCGCCTGCGGTTGTACCGTCACCGATTAGTGAAAGTTTCCTTGGGAGCAATACTTTTTAATCTGGCTCTTCACACCGTTTATGGGGATGATTTTATGCTTTTTTCCTGCGGATGGTTAGTTTTCTTATTAGTTCTAGTGTTTTTCTCGTTGGAACAGTCACCAGTTGTCCGAAAGTACGCTCGGCTTTATCAGCTAGGACTACTGATCTTTGTATTGTCAATGGGCGTAGCAACAGGATGGCTGGCGTATGATATGTACCACATTCTTCTAAGCCAATAAAAGTATCTAATAGCAGCTAAGAAATAGCACCTCGTTAACGATCCCCGTTCCCCGACTGTAGTTTACAGCGCTACCCCAAATTTCTCTTCCCTCCCAGAAGCGGTCGTACGACTGACTATTTTTGAAGCCAATTTAATAGGACAGTGAATCTAACTGATCATGATTAAAAAACCTTGAATAGAAGGTAGCTTTACGCACTATTTTTGCCACAGTATTGTAATACGATATTATCACCACGAGGGTGGCTTTACATTAACTTTACCTAATGAGTTTGGTTAAGAAAACGGGACGACTAGCTTTACTAATTAAGCTAATACTTTTTGGACTATTCTTAATTTTTTATGCATCAGTGTCTTTGGCCCTACTTTCTTCACCAAAAGAACGCGGCACCGGATACCACGAAAATGATCTCTACTTCCAGGCAGATTCCGAAACATTTGCCAAGCGAGTAGCAAAAGAAAGACATATCTACGATCGGGTACGATTTCATCCTTTGTTCGTTCTGTTCTTTAACCCTATTGGAAGCAGCTTAAATACCATTACCCATGACCCGGAAGTATCATCCTGTATTATTAATGCTGTAACCGGAAGTATAGGAGTTTACTTATTCTTTTTCCTCTTCTTTGATTTATTACAGATCCCATTAGCAAGATCTACGCTGTACACACTTATTGTGGGTCTAACAAGTACTCACGCAGTTTTTTCCATAGTCCCTGACACATTTATTTTTTCATCGGTAGGGCTTACACTATTGCTTATTGTGGCACTTCGCAATCAATCGACGTTAAGCCACTGGGTAGGAGTGAGCGTATACGCAATTGGGGTAACTATCTCGAGCATCGTTCCGGTCTTTATAGGTGCTTACTACTTTTTGTTGCGACGGAAAAATCGTGTCAATTGTAATACAAGGTTGGCTTATTGTTATATCATACAGGTTGGGCTGGTGTCCGCTGTGCTCAGTATAGGCCAGAAAATTTTATTCCATGTCTGGCTTTTTACCGATTGGCAGGAAATAGAAGAGCAGGATCTGGGATGGTACTTGTTTCTTCCTCACTCGTTTGCTGAAGGATGGGAACGAACAAGTTTAATGCTTAAGCACGTTTTTTTGTTCAGTATAGTACCTCCCCGGTTGAAAACAACTATTCACTACCTTAATTCTAAACTTACAATGGCTACCTTTATGGACACTGCT
>NZ_JBARYM010000358.1:0-4389 GCF_049647865.1 Tunicatimonas sp.
CATTGAGAAAAGGATTGGTGGTGGTGCAGTTTGCGGCTTCCATTATGCTGATTGCTGGAACCTTCATCGTCTATCATCAGCTAGAGTTTATGCGGAGTAAGGACTTGGGTATCTCTACCAATTACGTGGTTGGCTTTCTTAGGCCTGAGGTAGGTCGTGAACAGTGGGAAGAGCATACATCTCAAGTAGAATCTTTTCAGGAGACTCTCCGTCAGCATACAGCGATAAAAGATGTAGGAGGCACTTCCAGCATTCCGGGAGGCGATGACGGAGATATTGACTACGTTACCTCAAAGATCGGATTGGTAGGACTGAGTGAACTCATGCCTGGATCTACCTATTTACAAAGTATTGATGAGTACTTTTTAGAGGCAGTAGATATGCAACTGCTCGCCGGAAGAAACTTTGACCGCAACCGTAAGGCTGACTCTATGGTAGTAATGGTTAATCAGACGTTTCTCAAAAAATTTAACCTTGCTACCCCTGATCAGATACTGCATGAGATGGTTCAGTTTGATTGGGAAGGGGGGCACAACAAATTTGAAGTTATTGGCATTGTCAAAGATTTTAATCGGACCTCTCTACGGTCGGATGTAGAGCCTACGATTTATTTTCCGTCCTACATTCCCCGAGCCTTTGTACTAAAACTAAAACCGGAAAGCTATACGGCGGGTTTAGCGCACCTAAACGAAACCTGGGATAAGTTCTTCCCCGATGCACCGCTGGATTATACCTTTCTGGATGATCGGTTTGCTGCATTATATGAACAAGACCAACGCTTCGGTCAGATATTTGGCACCTTTGCTGGGCTGGCTATTTTCATTGCGATGCTAGGCTTATTCGGCCTTTCATCCTTTATGGCCGTGCAACGAACGGCGGAAGTGGGGGTACGTAAAGTGCTAGGGGCCACTTTACCTAGCATTATCGGAATCTTCTACCGCGATTTTCTGGTGCTGTTAGGCATTGCTGGTCTTATCAGCCTACCTGTGGTATACTACGGCATGAACGGTTGGCTCCAGAGCTACGCCTATCGCATAGATTTTCCGTGGTTACTGGCGGGAGCAGCCTTATTGATTGTCGTCTTTTTTGCCTTGCTAACGGTAGGTTACCAAGTGTATCAAGTAGCGGTGCTCAACCCAGCCAAAACGTTGCGGCATGAGTAAGTAATGAATAAAATAGCTAGCCAATAGACTTCAAACTTTCATGATTAAACGCTGTCGTATTCAGCTACGCTACGAATCAAAGAAATTGGGATACGCAAGGTGCTAGGAGCGAGCGTGAGTCATCTGATGCTACTACTTTCTCGCGAATACTTGGTTTTGCTGTTTATTGCTATCGGATTAGCTGTTCCAGCTACGATCGTTGGTGGTAAGGCTTGGCTGGAAAATTACGCCTACAAAACCGAGATAGGCTTTGACCTATTGATGGCACCCGGTGCGATTCTATTGCTTATCTCGGTTTTAACAGTTAGCTATCGTACTTACGCTACGGCCAAGACTAATCCGGCGGAATCATTGAAGGCAGAGTAAATTTGTTATTCCGACTTCATCTCTGACTTACTAAAAAAATACGTCACTAATCCAGCTGCGATAATACCCAGACCAATTAAGCTTTCGGTGGGGCGGTCGTAGAGCGTGTAGGCGAGAATCCAGCCGCTGAAGACAATAAAGATATACTGCGCGTAAGGATAGAAAGGACTCTTAAAGTTATCTGCACTTTTGTCTTTTTTTAGAAAAAGCACACTGGCCACGGCCAAGGTGCTCATGAGCTGTAGAACAAATCCGGTGTAAAGTAAAATCTGTTCAAAGGTTCCGGTTAGGGTGAGCGCAATACTGATAAACACATGTGCCCAAACGGTGCGTACCGGAATACCCAGCGAGTTAACCGGACGCAATGCCTTCCACAAACTGTGCTCCTTAGCCATTGCGTGGGTTACTCGGGAACCCGCCCAAATATAACCACTAATGGTAGCTACCAACTGCACTGCAATAAAAAAACTTACCCACCGACTACCGCTGGTTTCAAATAAATTAGAGAATGCAATAGTCGCTACTTCTACATTTCCCCCTAACTGCTCCAGCGAAGCATGTTTTAGAAAAATTAGCTGAAGCAAAACGTAGAGTATAGTTACCAGTATGCTTCCAAGAATAAGTGCTCGGGGCAAACCACGTTGAGCATCTTTAATCTCGCCAACAATGTAGGCTGCCACATTCCAGCCGGTGTAGGCGTAGGTTACGTAGATGAGTGAAACGGCAAAACCCGGGGTGGTCAATTCCTGTGTCCAGGAAGTACGAAAGCTAATAGCGTTTGTTGAAATCGCTGGAGTATAAGCGATACCTACTCCGATAAGCACCAGCACAAATGCCAGCTTGATAACGGTAGTCACATTCTGAAATCGCCCACTCTGTTTGATGCTGAACGAGTGCATTACACCTACTAGCAAAATAACACTGATGGCTAGCATATTGGATTCCTGGATTCCAAACGGTGCTAAGTATTGCGTCATAGCAATAGCGGCAATGGCTACTGGGGCCGAAAAACCAACTACGAGTGAAGCCCAGCTAGTTAGATACCCTAGTACCGGATGAAAGATGCGGGAAAGAAAGATGTAATCTCCGCCTGATTGTTTGAAATGGGTGCCCAACTGCGCGTAGCTAAACGCTCCAAACAAAGCCAGTATTCCACCAATTAGCCACAATAGAATAATGCTAGTGGTGTTTTGTACGTCTAGTAACTGATAACCTAAGCTGGTAAAGACTCCCGTACCTACCATATTAGAAACTACCAGAGCGGTAGCGGTCTTCCAGGAAATTTTAGTGGTAGCATTCACAAAGTAGAAGTAAGCAGGCTATGCTGGCAAGTTACAGCCCGTAGCTAGAAAAACAACCGCCTAGCTATACTTTCATCGGCAGTCCTCATCATCCTGCTGTGAGGAGGTACGGAGTCTGTAGAATTTGATGAGGCTAAATATGCTGAGGCAGCATAATAGTTTTTCCGTATTTAACCCCACCGGATTCAATTATTCGAAAAGCAGTATTGATACTTTATCGCTAACACTTTAATATTCTCTTAATCATCTTCTATTCCCTAAGACGGTTGCGTTTTGGGTACGTGGCGGCCTCAATAAAATGCCGGTAAGAATTGATGGGTTATTCCATACAAAACCCCTCACTAAAAATAGTATGCTAGCATACTTCCTATAAATAATAATATTTGATGATAGTATACAAATTTTGATTGATGCAACTAAAAGTGACTTTTAGAAAGCTCAGATAGCATAGGTAAGTTTTTTGACAATTGTTATAAAATTATTCTGATAGCAGAGCAGTTTGGTGAGTGTATAGATCTTAAAAAAGCGTTATAACGGGTAAATACAGGGCAAAATACACGATGAGCAAAATTTCAATTTAATAATAGCTTGCTTTTTTGTTTTCCTTACTAAAGTAAGAAATGAGTAATTGTTATTAATATTAAGTAATTTTTTGCTTCTACTTTTACGGGCGTTGGTTGATGTAGGCAATACCAATTTTTTTACTAAATGTACGTTCAGCTATGAATCCTGATACTCTGAATAAATTCCGCGATACTTTTCAAGTAAGTAAAAGTTTAATAGAAGAAAATAGAAAACTTACTAAAAAGGCTATTAATAATACTCTTAAAGGGGAACAGAAAACGAAAAATGTAGCTATTTCTGTTAACCAACTGAATCGCTCTCGCCAAAACCTTGTTTCTACTATTAACGCTTACTTCAGGGTACAGCAAAATTCCCCTCTAGAAAATTACGATCCTAAAGATCTGGCTACACATATGCTACTGCATGATGTTCGCGGACCTATCGTTAATATAGTTAGTCTGGTTCAGTTAATTAAGCGCGATAGTAATCTATCTGAGGAGCTTTCACAGCTCATAGATTTAGTAGAGAAACAGGCGGAGAAAGTTCATGATCGGACTCAAAGTCATGCCGTTTACCATCAACTGGAATTAGGAGCTTATCAGCCCCAGGAGGAACCTGTTGATTTGCTTCAAATTTTCTGTAAAATCCAAAGTAACATCCAACGAAAGCAGTTTGCCAATCCGATTGAAATATGGATAGATGGTCAACCCGCTACTGCAATTCAGCACTGCACCATTCAGGGTGACTCGCTGTTGATGGAGCTATTGCTACAAAATTTAGTGCAAAACGCGGTAGAAGCTTCACTTGGGAGTGCTCCAGTACGAGTAGACATTAGCAGTAATCTTCCGGTTCAGCAAGTTGGGCAAAAACAGTTAGAAGATATACCAACTACCAGCATCTCTATTCATAATCAAGGAGTTATTCCCGTAGTTATGCAGGACCAGTTTTTTGAAAAGTATGCTACCTACGGCAAAACGAAGGGAACCGGACTAGGT
>NZ_JBARYM010000359.1:0-9834 GCF_049647865.1 Tunicatimonas sp.
GTAGTCTTCGCAACTACTAAAGGATAGCATCAGTGCCGACAGTAACCCAAATTTTAGTATATAAGAAAATTGTTTCATGATTTAACTACAAAGTTACATTGAGAGTGAAAAACATGCTGTGTACTCCGGGGTAGCCCAGCCCAGTAAAAGCGGTGGCATTGCCTCCAGCTCCGGCACTAAATGATTCGGGGTCGAAGCCGTTCCAAGGAGTCCATAAGATTATGTTGTTGACAGTAGCCCGTAAACTAACCGCAGTAAAAGGGGTGGAGTCTAACCAGCTAGCGGGTAAGCGATAGCCCAGCGCTAGGTTACGTAGTTTGATGAATGAAGCGTCCTGCACAAAGTTTTCGGATACTCCCCGGTAGTAGTTACGGTAAAAACCGGCTCCGTAGTCACGTCCGTCCGGGCCAACTCCTTGCCCCATCCAAACCTCTTCGGTATTAGCTGAGCCATCTTCCTGTACTCCATCAAAAACGACTACATCGTTACGGTTAAGTGAGTAATCTAGCTTACCAAAAGCGGAGTAGAAGTTGTTGAACTGATCGTACTGATCAATTCCCATCCGGGCATCAATAAGGAACGAAAGTTCCCACCCTTTGTAGTTAAAGGTATTGCGTAGTCCTCCAAACCAGTCGGGCTGCGAATTGCCTAAAATTAGCTGATCGCGGTTGATAGCAGGAAAGCCAGCATCGCCACCGGCTCCATTAACTACTACCGGACGATCACGGTCTAAAGTAGTAAGGTCTTCCGGAGCACCTCCTGAGTAGAAACGTTCGTAGCTTCTTCCGTACAGGTTACCGTAGGCTTCGCCCTCAATAAGTTGTAAGGTTACCGAACTTCCGGCGTATCCAAACTGGCTACCGAGTACAATGGTCTCAATACCCTCCCGAATCTCTACCACTCTATTGCGGTTGCGGGTAAAGTTCACCGAAACGTCCCAAGAGAAATCGGCGGTTCGAATAGGAGTTCCTCCTAAAATAAGCTCAATTCCTTGATTCTCAAGCTCCCCAGCATTAGTAATAAGGCGAGTAAAACCAGTAGCGTTAGAAACCGGTACGGAGATAATCTGGTCTCGGCTATTCTGCTTATAGTAAGTAAAATCTAATGACAACCGATTATTCCAAAACCGAAGATCAGTTCCCAATTCAATCGCAGAGGTACGCTCAGGTTTTAAATCAGGGGTACCAAAGCTACTGTTTCGGCTAAACCCAACGACTCCGTTGAGAGGGAATTTATCGGGTGCAGTATAAGTAATTGCCGTAGAGTACGGCGGAGCATCCTTCCCTACTTCTGCGTAGGAAGCCCGGATTTTACCGTAACTTAAAAATTCAGAAGCATCTATTATTTCAGTGAAAACTAAACCTAAGTTCACTGAAGGATAGAAGAAAGAGCGGTTCTCTTGAGGAAGCGTAGACGACCAGTCATTACGCCCAGTAAAATTTAGGTACAGAAAGTTATCGTAGTTTAACAACAAGTCACCGTATACCCCTACTAATCGGCGCTCGTTTAGGTTGTACCCAGTTTCTAGCTGATTTGTATTGCTCAGGTTGAAAAACTCGGGAATAACAAAATCATCACCTCGTGATTGCAGACTATTACGGCTACGATCAAAAATATCATTCCCCAAACGAAGGGTGGCTTGCAATTTTTCGGCAAATGTATGATTGAATGTGAGGTTTAACGTAGAGTTAATATCCCGACTAGTGATCCGGGTTTCTTCAATAAAACCCGTACTGCTTAAGGCTTGTTCACCCGCAATGCCTCGCGGGCCAGGTGTAATCTCGGTACGCTGATCGCTGTAAAAATCAGTTCCTACCCGGTACTGAATGCCAAACCATTCGGTAGGCCGGTAATTGATATTTACGTTACCAATGACCCGATTTACATTATCTTCATAGGTGGCAAAACGCGCGTCATAGATAGGGTTGGTGTTACAGTAGGTGTTTTGAGTTCCGTCCGGATTAATATAGTCCGTTACGTCTTGGGTGTTAGCCCAGTACATAAGCCGCTCCATCATCCGGTCGTGCGGCACGCGGTTGCCTCCCGAGTTAATATAATTGATAGAGCCAGTTACATCCAGTTTATCGGTCATGCTGGCTGAGCCCGATAGTTTCACCGATGTCCGTCCCCAGTCGCTAAATGGCATCACCCCGTCTTGCTGTAAGTTAGCAAAAGAAGCATAGAACGTAGCGTTTTCGCTACCGCCCGATACGCTGACGGTGTTGTCAATCTGCATTCCGGTTTCCATAGTATTACGAGTATTGTCGTAGAATTGATGCTCAGGTTCAATGACCTGTACGGCGGACACGGGTGCTCCCCAACTGGGCCAAAAGCTAGTAGGTTGGTAGTTACCCGAAAACCCTTGTCCGTACTGTTCCTGAAACTCTGGGTACTGATTGATCTGCTCAAAGCCGACGCTACTGCTTAGGTTCACCTTAACGGCTCCGGCCTGCCCTTTCTTCGTTGTAATAATTACTGCACCATTGGCCGCGCGTACTCCGTAGAGTGCCGTGGCTGCTGCACCCTTTAGTACGTTCAGTGACTCAATATCATTTGGGTTTAGGTCAGCCACCCGGTTACTAGCTCCGCGAGGGGTTCCGTCCGACTCCTCGGTACTGTTGTCAATCGGCACACCATCTACTACAAACAACGGTTGATTGTCTGCATTAGGATCTAGTGAAGTAATTCCTCGGATGATAATACGAGAGCTCATACCGGGTGCTCCCCCTGCGTTAGTAATTTGCACTCCGGCTACCCGGCCTTGTAATGCATTTACTAGATTAGGCTGCTGCGCTTGCTGTAGTTCTTCGGCCTGCAATTCTTGTACCGCGTAACCAAGTTGCTCCTTCTCCTGCTCAATACCAAAGGAAGTTACTACTACCTCGCTTAGTTGGGCTACATCAGAGCCTAACGAGACATTCACTTCAGAGCGGCTGCCTACCGTCTGCTGCTGGGCTTCGTACCCGATAAAGGAAAATACTAAAACGGCATCGTCTGAGTCTACCGAAATGCGGTAGTTACCGTCAATGTTAGTGACTGTACCGGTAGAGGTGCCTTGCAGGAGCACATTTACCCCCGGTAAAGTTTCTCCGGTTTCGTCAGCCGTAACTGTGCCCGAAACCGTGCGAGATTGGGCGAAGCCTGGCGTGGAGCAAAGTCCTGCAAAAGCTAGCCCAAAAAGTAAGTAGAAGAAATGTTTCATACAGTACAAGTAGAAAGGTTAAGTAAAATAGAAACTAGTTAATTTATTAATGAGGACATCAAATTTATTGACAATAAATTAGAATACAAGTGATATAAGTCAATCCCTGGAGTAAATTTCTACAATCTTATTAGAAAACGAAAGTCAGCTTTTAAGGAATAAACCTAATGTGCTACCAACCTAATCGTTAATTCCTGTAGGAATATACTACAGAAAACTCTTTAAATCTGGACTTTTCTACCTAATACGGGCGATAACAACACGCAGATAAAAGTTGTGATATGTGTATATTCGTCGGAAGTAAATTAGTTAAATAATGCTTTTGCGTATCTACGTATTTATAGGCTGCCTAGGGGCTACTTTGGCTTGTCGTGATGATTCGGTTCAGCAAGAATCAGTTCAGGATGAAGTATTTACCGAATACTTATCCGAAAATCATCGACCTCTGACGTTAACCGATAACCAGATTGACTTTGGGGTCTCTGAAGAAGTATTGGAGCAGTCTCATATCTTCCTTACCGGAGAAATTCACGGCGTAGCCGCCAATGCCGAACTGAATTATGCTTGGTTACAGTACTTGGTATCGCATGCGGGAGTTCGCTACTATCTGGCCGAACTTCCGTACAGTACCGGGCAACTGCTTAACTACTATCTTGCTTCGGGAAACGAGGCTACTCTGAATCGGGTATTTCAGCCTCTGGAAGAAACACTCAGTTGCACGCAGGAAAATTATGCGTTTTGGCAAAAAGTATACGCACTGAACCAAGGGTTGCCTCAAAACGAACGAGTTCAAGCAATCGGTGCCGATATTGAACATCAAACCGGTAGTGCTATCGCGTATCTTGCTACTTTGCTACCGGAAAGTGAGGCACCAGAAAATATAAGCGGACTAATGCAACTAATTCGGCAAGTGCCAAGCCAATCTAAAGGATTGTATACTTCTCTGATCTCGGATCTTCAAGCGAGTATAGCTAGTCAGGCGGATGTATATGAGAGCTACTTAGATGATAATTGGTTGGACTTTCAGTTAGTGGTTGATAATCTGGCTCAGCGGAGCTTTGCCTATGAAACTCGGGAGCAAGCGGGGCAAGCAGCATTTAACCAAGTGCACGATTCTCTCATCTACCAAAACTTTGCGCAGGTCTATCCTCAGCTATTACCCGGAAAATTTTACGGGCAATGGGAAGCGATTCATATCTCCCAGCACGAGCAGAGTGGCACTCGCTGGTTCGGCGCATACCTACGCGAGTTTAAAGATATTCAGCCTCTTTCAGTATTGTCTTTACTGTACCTGTACCAAGATTGCCAGCGAATGGAGAGATCAGGTAGTGCCACTTCTTTTCAGATGCACCCTACTGAGCCGCCTTTTCATTCACTTGTCAGCACGCCGTATACTTTGTTTGACTTGAACCAACCCGCATCGCCTTTTCATGAGCCATTAATCTGGCTTAGCGGATTGGGCACACTTCCCGATAAAGGAAATACCACTGATTTTTTTCAGTATGCCTTACTTATTAGGGGCAGTGCTGCCGCTTCTCAGTTGTCACTATAGGCGGGGTTCAAACTGGGTTTAATGACCTTCTACTACTTTTTCTTTTTGTGCAGGCCGCATTCGCTGTCCTCGGAGCCGCACAGGATTTCTCTTTTTCCGTAGCTTCATATTAAGCACTTCTACTAATAAGGAGAACCCTACAGCAAAATAAATGTACCCTTTCGGCACGTGGAAGTGTAGCCCTTCCACAATGAGCATAAATCCAATTAAGATGAGGAAGGACAGAGCCAGGATTTGTAACGTAGGATGATTGTTAATAAAATCACTTATTTTTCCTGCCAGGGTAATCATAATTGTCATGGCAATAACTACCGCAATAATCATAATTAGAACTTCTTCGGTAAGTCCCACAGCGGTTAGAATAGAGTCAAACGAGAAGACCATATCTAGCAGGATAATTTGTACGATAGTGCCCGCAAATGAAATTTTACGACTGCCATTAGTTTCATCGTGCTCTTCCCCTTCAATTTTATGATGAATCTCGGTAGTGCTTTTAGCTAACAAAAATATACCACCGGCAATTAGAATTAGATCGCGTCCGCTAATTTCAAATCCGAATATAGAGAATAATGGTTCGGTAAAACCAATAATCCAGGCGATACCTAGCAGTAGTCCAATGCGGAAGATAAGAGCTAAAATTAAACCTAAATTGCGAGCCTTAGCTTGTTGATCAACCGGAAGTTTATTAGAGACGATAGAGATAAAAATGATGTTATCGACTCCGAGCACAATTTCTAAGAACGTAAGCGTGAGCAGCGCAATCCAGGCTTCGCCACTAGCAAAAATTTCCATATGGTTTGATCAGTAATACAGTTATAAAAACAGGAAATCACTTTCCTTATCATCGTTAGTACAAAAATTAGCGAAATAAGTTTTAATTGCAAGGGAAAACGGGTGAACCATTAGAGCTTGGGGCGGGGCGCAGGGTGTCAGGAGTTAAGGTAGCGACTACTCATACATATACTCCACGCCCCAAGCCCCGGCACCCAGCCAATCAACAATCGAGCAATTGAACCATAAAAGCACCATGAACATCCTAACTATCACTTTCAGTCCGGCACTGGACAAAAGTACTAGTGTGAAGGGCATTAAGCCTGATTCCAAGTTACGTTGCGAATTACTGCGCTATGATCCCGGCGGGGGTGGGGTAAATGTATCGCGGGCTATTCATAAGTTGGGCGGCGACTCAACTTGCCTCTACGTGGCCGGAGGGCCCACCGGCGATAAATTAGAAAGTATGCTAACCCAAGAAGGGTTACAGCAACACCGGATACCTTGTCAGCAATGGACGCGCGAAAATTTTATTGTAGTAGACACACTGCACGAGCATCAGTACCGCTTCGGAATGCCGGGCGACCCACTGAGTGATGATGAGTGGGAACAAACTCGTATGGCAATAAAAAAGCAACTAGCTACGGCTGATTATGTAGTAGCCAGCGGTAGTTTGCCGCCTCAGTCGCCGATTACTATTTTTGCCGAAATTGCGCGCTGGGCCAACGAGCAGAATGTGCGTTGCATTGTTGATACTTCGGGGGAGGCCTTAACCCGGGCGGCGGCCGAAGGGGTGTATTTGTTGAAGCCGAATCTTAGAGAATTGAGTGCTTTAGCCGGGCAAGAAGAAGTAGTAGGGTTACAGCAGGAGCAACTCGCCCAGCAGCTTATCAGTAACGGAAAATGTGAAGTAGTAGTAATTTCGCTAGGCCCTCGGGGGGCTATGCTGGCTACAGCGGATACTATTGAGTACGTGGCTGCCCCCACCGTACCCAAGAAGAGTACCGTGGGTGCTGGGGATAGTATGGTAGGATCTATGGTGCTACAGCTAGCTCAAGGAGCATCTTTGACCGATGTAGTACGGTACGGAGTGGCGGCTGGCACTGCCGCTACGATGAACGAAGGAACTACACTGTGTCATAAAGAAGACGTAGATCGCTTATACCAATGGATCAAAAACCGAAAGTAAAAAGCGTTCACCTAGACCTAGGTGATGTCCTGTTGCGCCCTTGGCAATTCGGTGATGAAGAAAGTTTAGTAAAATACGGAAATAACTATAAGGTTTGGAAAAATGTGCGAGATCGGTTTCCTCATCCGTATACCATGCAGGACGCTCAAATTTGGGTTCAGATAGCAAATCAAGACCCCACTGCCATTAATTTGGCTATTGTGGTTAAAGGCGAGGCAGTTGGTGCCGTGGGAGTCATCTTTAAAGATGATGTGTACCGCCGCTCAGCTGAGATTGGTTACTGGCTGGGCGAGCCGTACTGGGGTCAGGGAATTACTACCCGAGCAGTGCAGGCTCTGTCTGACTACGTTCTTGAGCATTTTGATGTCTGTCGACTGTACGCTGGAGTGTTTGCATATAATCAGGCCTCGGGTCGCGTACTGGAAAAATCTGGCTATCATCTGGAAGCACGCCTGCGCCAGAGTGTAACCAAGGAGGGGCGCACTGTAGACGAGCTAATTTATGTCCGTTTAAAAGAGTGAAAAAAGGAAAGCGCAAAATAATTAGGAACCCCATTTTATTTCTCTATATTACTTCTACCGTTAGCTAACTTGTATTGAATGAAAAATGATTTTTATCTGGACGAACGGGCATATCAAGAGCTACTGGATGCCTGTAATAATCTTCACTTTACCGAAATAGTGGGCGGTGTGGTAGACTTCAATTTAATGTACGATGACTACTGGCTACAGGACTCGGCAGTTATAGAGAACGTTAAGCTTGTGCAAGGTGAGTGGGAAATATACTTGATATTTGCACACTACAAGAATCCTTACCGCTTAATCAAACGTAAAATCACAAGCTGCTTTTGTCAGTCTAAAGCGCAAACCTTTGCTCGCTACATGCGGCGGCAGGCCGCTAAAGACCAGCGGGGTACACTACAGGTAGACCAGAGCATGTTTCAGTACAACGGTAACTAAGTGAATCGGGGGTGTTCTAAACAAAAATATGCTTAACATTTAGTTTCCCCAATTAGGACTAATAAAGCAACTCAATACGACCTATTAGTAATGGTTGATACCAAGCAAAAGATTACTCAGGCAGCAACTGAACTTTATAATACCTACGGAATTGCCTCAGTAAGACTCCAGCAGATTGCTGATCTAGCGGGTTTAAGCATTGGAAACCTAGCGTATCACTTCAAAAATAAGGAAGCAATCACACTAGCGGTAGTGCAGGACTTAACCGGTGAGGTAAAGGACATTCTTAAGATGTTTCGGCAAACCTCGGATTTTTTAGACTTTGATCGGCAGTTAAGTGAATGGTTCTCCTTCCATCAACGATACGCCTTCTACTTTTCTGACCATACTCCCTGGCTCAACGAGGAGCTTCAGCAACGAAGAGTGCAATCATCTTCCCGTTTGATTTGCCAGATCCAGAAGCGATTTGATTTTCATCGTAAACGAGGAAGTGTTAAGTCAGATATGACTGCGCCTGACGATCGCGCGGTAGCGGAAACTATCGGCATGGTTATTACCCTGTGGCCGTCGCATCGCAGATTGCAGGGCCAGTCAGCAGGTAATGAGAAGGAGTACAAAAAAGCTGTTTGGAGTCAAATGCTACCTTACTTTACTACTCGTGGGTTAGCGGAGTATACTCAGTTAATTCAACCGCTTCTATCTTCTACTAAATAGTAGAAAAACGCAGATTTTTTATCTATAACCAGTATGGGCTCTAAATAAATTAGAAAATATTTTCTAATTAGCGGGCTTTCCTATATATTATCAATTCATTAAAAACAACAATTGAATAAAAGCAATAACTTATTATCCTTTGTCAACCAACCTAATTAATTATGATTAATGTATTATGGCTTCAGGGAGGAGCATGCAGTGGTAACACCATGTCGTTCCTTAATGCTGAGGAGCCTACTGTGGTGGAACTAGTAACCGATTTTGGTATCAATATCCTCTGGCATCCCTCTATCGGCCTGGAAATAGGTGAACAAGTTTCTGATCTTCTTAAAGACTGTATTTCTAAAAAAATTCAGCTAGATATTCTCGTTTTTGAGGGTTCTATCGTACAGGGTCCTCACGGAAAGGGTACCATGAACTACTTTGCCGACCGGCCTATGAAAGACTGGGTAAAGGAGCTCTCTGATGTTGCTCAATTTACCGTAGCTATTGGCGACTGCGCTACCTGGGGCGGCATTCCAGCGGTACAACCTAATCCGAGTGAGTCTACTGGTATGCAATTCTTGAAGAAAGACAAAGGTGGGTTTTTAGGTGCCGACTATAAATCGCAAGCTGGGCTGCCCGTAATTAATATTCCCGGTTGTCCTGCTCACCCCGACTGGATTACCCAAATTCTGGTAGGAATTGCTACCGGACGCGCTAAAGATATTTTATTAGATGACTACCATCGACCTAAAACCTTCTTCACAGACTTCGTGCAAAACGGTTGCCCTAATGTGAACAACTTTGCTCAGAAGGTGGATGGGCACTTTGGTAAACGTGGTGGTTGTCTGTTCTACGAAGTTGGGTGTCGAGGACCAATGACTCGCGCTAGTTGTAACCGTATTCTTTGGAACCGGCAGTCAAGCAAAACCCGAGTAAATCACCCTTGTTTAGGATGTACTGAGCCAGGCTTTCCTCATAATGATTTAGTAAAGGGTAGCGTGTTCAATACCATGAAGTATTTAGGTGTATTTCCAAAAGATGTACCTACGGGTCAGTCTAAACTGATGTACTACGCTCGGGCTGGCTGGGAGAAAGTACTTCCTACGAACGAAGCGCTTACCGAAACCTCAAAATAAAACTATCAATCTATACTATGGAGTCTAAAGAATTAAATATTTCCCCCGTCGGACGGGTAGAAGGTGACCTAGATGTGAGGGTGTATATGGAAAACGGGGTAGTCACCCGAGCCCACACCCAAGCCGCTATGTTCCGCGGTTTTGAAAAAATTATGCAGGGTAAAGACCCCCAATCGGGGCTTATTGTAACCCCGCGTATCTGTGGAATTTGCGGTGGCTCACACCTCTACTGCGCTTCTTCTGCCCTGGATACTATCTGGAAAACCCAGTTAACCCCCAATGCCCTATTACTGCGGGCAATTGGTCAAGCGACTGAAACTATTCAA
>NZ_JBARYM010000360.1:0-1874 GCF_049647865.1 Tunicatimonas sp.
CTACTGATATGTTAATTGGGGTAGCAATTCCTCCTTCATCAGGCGTTTCTCAGGAGAATCGGAATCCGCAAGGAGTAGCCATTAATGTGGGAGAAGTAGAAAACCGAGGCTTTGAGTTGGCTCTGAACTATCGGCAAAGCGTAGGCGACTGGATCTTGGATATTACCGGTAATGCCGCCTGGAACCAAAATGAAGTGCGAGCGTTAGACGATAATCAGCAGATTCTGACCGGAGGTGGCGGGCACGGCTACACCGGTAATACCTCTATTACGGAAGCCGGACGACCGATGGGAACCTTTTTCGGTTTAGTTGCGGATGGTATCTTTCAAGACTACGATGAGATTCGCGCTCACGCTAATCAGGGTTCTTCTCCGTTTGATGATGAAGGAGCTCTACTGCCCGCCGACCAACTTACCGGACGAACGGCTCCGGGTGACTTGCGCTACCGAGATATCAATGAAGATGGCGTAATCAATAACGATGACCGTACCTACATTGGTAATCCTTGGCCGGAGATGATCTACGGACTAAACGCGAATATCACATTTCGCAATTTTGACTTTACTATGTTCTTCCAGGGAGTGCAGGGAGTGGATTTGTTTAACGCGCCTAAGGCGTATACGCGCACCGTGTTTAGCGACTACAACACCAGTGATTTAGTGTTTGAGTCCTGGACTCCTGAAAACCCTACCGAGCATCCAAGGTTAATTGCTACTGACCCTAACGGAAACTTCCGGCAGCCTTCTACCTATCATATAGAAGACGGTTCCTTCCTTCGCTTACGTAATATTCAGTTAGGCTATACGTTACCTAACGCGGTATTGGATCGACTGGGAATGACCCAAGCCCGCATTTTTGTAAATGCTCAGAATATTCTAACGTTGACCAACTACGAAGGTATTGACCCGGAAGTGGTGGGAAGCGAGAGCTCCAGTAATGCCAACACCCAACGAGGCGTGGATCATTACCGACAGTACCCTCAAACCACTTTAGTTTCTGCTGGACTACAACTTGGCTTTTAATAATAAACAACTATGAAACGATTATTAAATAATACTCTATGCTTAGCACTGGCTCTACTGCTGTTCGGTCGGTGTTCAGAAGATCCGTTAGATGTAGCTAATCCGAATCAGATTGATGCGGCTGTTTTCTTCCAAAGCGTAAGCGACTTAGAGCTTTCGCTTACCTCGGTATACTCTGCCATGAAGCCTCACGACTTGTTCGGAGCAGATCTTTGGCCTAAAGTGCACTTTGGGTTACCCAAAACGGCTAACCAAGATTGGCTAGGTACCGACGGCTGGAACCAACTCTACCGCAACGAGGTAACGACTGATAACCCATTGGTACGTAACTTCTGGCGAGCGTTCTACCGGGGCATTGCCCGATCCAATGATTTTATTAGTAATGCCAACCGATATGTAGAAGAGCGAGAGCCTTCGGAGGATGAAGTAGCTCGTATCAACGAGATGATTGGCGAAGCTTCGTACCTACGGGGATTTTATTACTTCCATATGATTCGGCTGTGGGGCGAAGATATTCCCGCCCGTAATCCGAGTGCACTAGGAGTACCACTAATCTTGGAGATAGCTCCTACCCGGGATGATATGTTTGTGGATCGGGTTACCGTAGATCAAATCTACCAGCAGGTTATTAGCGATTTAGAGGCAGCGGAAGCGGCTTTACCCGAAAGCTGGGATGGAGATAACACTGCTCGAGCGGATGCTTTTGCCGCTAAAGCGCTGCTAGGCAAGGCTTACATGAATTACGAGGACTACGCTACCGCCCAGGGATACTTTGAGGAGATTATCAATAGCGGCGAGTTTTCTTTAGTACCCTTTGAAGAATATATGGGGCTGTTTAACGGAGAAAATGAG
>NZ_JBARYM010000361.1:0-2104 GCF_049647865.1 Tunicatimonas sp.
GCTCAGTACAGATTCATTTCCACACTCATCAAGATAGCTTACCTGATAGCAATATTCTTGGTCAATTTCTACGTTGGGGTCTTCGTAAGGCAACGTTAGTGCATTGGGTACGATAGAATCATAGCGAACCGTTGCGGTTCCTGCTTGCGTACGGTAAATATAGTACTGCTGCGCATCAGCCACTTCTGGCCACATTAGTGTAATTGATACGTCCTGTAATCCTGCGGTAAGACTGGAAACTGCTTCCGGTACGGTAGTGCTAATGGCTGTGAGAGGAATAGCCTCCGAACGACTTGTTCCCACTCCATCGTTGGCAACTATCTGATAAAGATAAGGTTGTTGGCAAACTACGTCAGCATCCTCATAATTGGTAGGAACAGAGGTAATCAAAAGTTCTCCATCCCGAAAGATCGGATACTGATTAAACAGACCTAACTCAGTTTGCCAGCTTAAGTTATTCTGCAAATCCTCGGCAGTAGCTTGCAAAGCAATAGTGCAAAGTTCGTTAGAAGGAACACTATTCGTCGGCTCACAAGGGTCTACGGCCACCACTGACATGCAGTAGTAATTCTCGCGCGTGTTCCAATCATCTTGCTCAATAACTATTTCGGTAGAGCTAGAAGGTAACGGATAGTTGGTAATAGTGGTACCATCTTCTTCCGTCACCCGAAGTTGATAACTGACATCTGCACTGGGCAAACTGTAGATTACGCGAATGCTGGTTTCATCTAGAACTTCTACTTCGGGCAGTGTTGCTGCTGGAAAAGTACCTCCAGCAAACGTGTTGAAAGTAGCCGTACTGCCGGCACAACCCGAATTATCAGGAACATTAAATAAGCCTTGTATACCAACGGTGTACTCACCAGCAACAGCATATTGATGAATGAAAGAAGGTTGGTCTGTACTTACTATTTCCAACGGGGTGCCATCCCCAAAATCAATTTCTAACAGATCATAATAATCATCTTGGATATCTACAAAAACTCGGTTTTCGGTGCAATTAAGTAGTTGAAACTGCGGGGTGCGCGGTTCTAGCACTTCAATACGAACGCTATCAATTTGTGAGCCTAGTACTTGAATTATTAGATACGAGCCAGGAATAGCGTAGGTAGTATCGGTATCGGTGGTGGGATTAACTGGAATTCTATCTCCCGGACTGTAGTCGAAGTTATACACTCGTGGTCCACCTACTAAAGGATCACTCAAATCGGTAAATGTTACCGTCAGGGGCGCACACCCTCTTATTTTATCTACCGCAAAATTACCGGCTGGTCCACTCTCGGTAACTTGGGCGTTAGCTATGTTGATAACTCCCCAAAGTAGTAGAAATATATAGAATCTGATGGCTAGCAAACCGGAAGTGTTTAGAATAGTAACTACTAACTGGGGTCTCTTATTGCCTAACGATTGGCTCGGAGTTGCTTAATGATTGCTTCTAACGCTAAAGACTGTTGCTCACCACTCTTGAGATTTTTTAAACTATACTGCCCGCTCGCTATCTCATCGGTACCAATGACCAAAGCGTAGGGAATATTTTTTTTATCAGCGTAACTAAATTGTTTCTTCAGTTTCACCGCATCAGGATACATTTCGGCCCGAATGCTCTGGTTACGCAATTGAGATAGAATTGGAATCACCTGAGGCTGTAACTCTTTATCAAAGTTGATCAGCAAAACCTGGGTACCAATTGAGCTTTCTTCCGGGAATAGGTTTAGGTCTTCCATTACATCGTAAATGCGGTCGACTCCGAAAGAAATACCGACGCCCGATACGTCGGGTAAACCAAACACTCCGGTCAGATTATCGTAACGTCCACCGCCGCTAATGCTACTGGTGATTGTAGTATCTTGCGCCTTTACTTCAAAGATAGTTCCGGTGTAGTACGATAAGCCCCGGGCCAGGGTTAGATCAAACCGAACGTGGTCTAGTGAAGAACCCAGTGATTGAGCCATCTTTAACACTTCTTTCAATTCGGCTATTCCTTGCTGCCCCACCTCCGACGAATCCACTATTGCTGAGGTAGCACTGAGCATCTCTTGGGTACTTCCCTGCAGACTAAATACCGGAGATAGCTTTTGGATGGCTTCGTCCGAAAATCCGCGCT
>NZ_JBARYM010000362.1:0-4346 GCF_049647865.1 Tunicatimonas sp.
CCGTAAGGGCAGTGATTCTTCCATAGTTGGGGTAACTGACTGTTTTTAATTTTAGTTATCAAATCGGAGTATTTAATGAACGTAGCTGCCGGCGTTAATATCAATGGTAGCTCCAGTAGCATGGTCAGCGAATCCGCTCAGCAAGAAAACGACCGTGGGCGCAATATCGCGCGGTTGGGTGAGCGATGTGAGGGCAATATCGTTCTTAACGTACTCCTCGCCGTATTTCTCAATAAACTCTTCCACCATATCGGTACGGGTGAAGCCGGGAGCTACTGTGAAGGCTTGGATATTTTGTTTACCATAGGCTCGAGCAATTGATCGGGTGAGGGCCACTACACCTCCCTTGGAAGCAGCGTAGGCCAGAAAGTCGCTGGTATCACCCCGAAAGGCTGCCCGAGATGAAATATTTACGATACGCCCGCCGCCGATTTCCTGAAAATGATTGATTGCTTTTTTACTGAGCAGACCGGTAGCATTTAGGTTCACCCGCATGGTTTGAGACCAACTATCTACAAATGCTTCATCGCTTGATTCTACATTGGCACTAATGGCAATTCCGGCGTTATTCACCAGTCCATCTACCTTACTAAACTTATCAAGTACGCTAGAAAATAATTTCAACACCTCTTCTGATTTGCTTAGGTCCGCCTGGAAAGCCAAAGAACCGTTTCCTAATTCTTTCGCTAACTGTTCGGCAATTTCCTTATTCTGATGGTAGTGTACTGCAACACAAGCTCCAGCTTCCGCTAGTTGTTCAGCAATTGCCCGACCAATGCCCCGAGTAGCTCCGGTTACTAGTATATTTTTGTGAGCTAGATCAATCTGCATGCTCATGCGTAGTTCGTTTAATGTTTGGCTAATCTTACGAAGAAAGTAGCGAACCTGCTATATTTAGTGTATTATATAGTTTTCAACAACCTTCAAACTGACCGATGACTTCTCTTCGTAGTATGTTCTTCTCCGGGGTTTATCGCCTGGCCCTTTTAGTGGCAGCAGTTTCCTTTCTTTCTTCCGGTAATCTACTCGAACTCGAGAAACCCTTCAATATTCTCATTCTGCATACCGATCAGTGGCGAGCGCAGGCGTTTGGGTACCGAGGCGATCCTAATGTAGAAACTCCGCACATTGACCAGCTAGCCGCTGAGAGTGCTAATTTGTTTAATGCAGTTTCGGGAATGCCCGTCTGTACGCCCCACCGGGCCTCGCTTTTAACTGGGCAACACCCCCTAACGCATGGCTTATTTATGAACGATGTGCAGTTAGATACGAGCGCAGTAACTATTGCCGAAGTGTTGGCCGAAGCGGGTTATCAAACCGGCTACATCGGGAAGTGGCATTTGGATGGGAGAGGGCGCCATAGTTTTACTCCGCCGGGCGGAAGGCGACAGGGTTTCCAGTACTGGAAAGCACTGGAATGTTCGCATAATTACAATCATTCGGCTTACTATACGGCTGATTCGCCCAAGAAAAAGTTTTGGGAAGGCTACGATGCCATTGCTCAGGCCGAAGATGCCCAGCGGTACATTCAGGATCATGCTGAGGATGAACAACCGTTTTTTCTGTTCGTGAGCTGGGGTACCCCACACGCCCCCTACCAAACCGCTCCCGAAAAATACCAAGCAATGTACGATCCGAGTGAGATGCAGCTTCACCCCAACGTGCCTCCCGAAATGCATTCTATGGTACGGGCCGACTTAGCAGGATACTACGCGCATTGTACTGCGCTGGACGATCAGGTGGCTAATATCCTACAAACGCTAAAGGAAACCGGAACAATTGATCATACCGTTATTCTTTTCACTTCTGATCATGGCGACCTACTGGGTTCGCACCGGGCCTACAAGAAGCAACAGCCCTACGAAGAATCCATCCGGGTACCCATGCTAATTCGCCATCCGCAAATCACTCCTCGCAAGTATCCAGCACTGATGAACTCCTACGATATTATGCCAACCCTGCTGGGGTTAGCTAATCAAGCAATTCCTGCCTCGGTGGAAGGCTACGATTTTAGCGAGTATTTGATTGAGCAATTGCCCCTGCCCGATACTACTACGCTAATCAGCTGCGTGCAGCCGTTTGGCCAATGGAACCGCTTTGATCGCGGTGGTAAAGAGTACCGGGGCATCGTTACATTACGCTACACCTACACCCGAGACCTGAACGAGCCCTGGTTATTGTTTGATAATTCGCAGGACCCTTATCAGATGAACAATCTGATAGATGACCCAACTTACGCTGATATTCAGCAGCGTTTGGACGAGTTGCTTACGGAGAAGTTACAAAAGCAGGGCGACGAATTCCGTCCGGGTATGGAATACGTTCGGGAGTGGGGCTACCCGGTAGATGCTAAGCAAACAGTACCCTACGCTCCCTGATGGGCTTGCTCCGGCAGAAAATGCTTCCTAAATTGGGAACTACATAATCTAACCTTTTCACCTATGAGATTGATCTTATTTTTTGCTATTGGCTTATTCCTAACCGCTTGCGGTAGTTCTGGAAATCAAGCTGAAGAAACAAGTGCTGAAGCTACATCGCCAGAAGAAGCATCGCTGAGTGTTGATTTTCAGGAACAGTGGGCAACGAATACTGTACTCCGTACTCCCGAATCAGTACTATACGACGAGGAAACCGATATGATCTTCGTAGCTAATATTGGCACCTTCAATAGGGACAGTAAAGACGGCGACGGATTTATCTCGGTACTCGCGCCCGACGGAGTGGTTGAAGAACTAAATTGGGTGGAGGGATTGAACGACCCCAAGGGAATGGGCGTATTTGATGGTAAACTCTACGTAGCCGATATGGATGAAGTAGTTGAAATCAGTATTGCCGAGGCCCAAATTCTGAACAAATATCCAATTGAAGGAGCCCTATTTTTAAACGATATCACGATCAACGGTCAGGGTCAGGTGTATGTATCTGACTCCGACGATGATAAAATTCATATGTTAGACGGCGGGCAACTTTCGGTTTGGTTGGACGATTCTACTATGCAACGCCCCAATGGATTATTAGCAGATGACAACCAGATGCTGCTTGCCTCAGCCGGAGGCGGTTTTCTGGCCCCTATCGATCTGGATAGCAAACAGGTGCAGGAGACTTGGTTAGAAAATATTCCTTCCGCCGACGGTATTATCAAAACCATGAGCGGCGATTATATTGTATCTACCTGGCAGGGTGAAGTGCACTACGTAACTGCTGATGGTGAACAAACCATGAAGCTGCTAGATACTAAAGCCGAAGAAATTAACGCGGCAGATATTGGGTACATTCCCCAGCAAAATCTACTGCTGGTTCCTACTTTTAACGACCACCGAGTAGTAGCTTATAAAGTAACGGCAAACTAATGGAGTGGCTAGTCATTTGTTGTCTACTGAGTTACCATCCGCCAGTGATTGTCTCCGATACGCTTTACGGAACTTACAATATTCCTAAAGAGCAGATTAGTCTGAACCTCAGTCCGCCTAATAACTATACGATGTTTATGACTCAGTACAACCAACGTAGAGAGTCAGTGAGTAGTCAGGAGATTTCCCACGGTCAGTTTTTGTTAGTAGCGGATACAGTAATTCTGGAAGATGCTACTTCCGGCAAAGCTATGAAGCTACTAGCGGCTGATGAAGAAAAGCTACAGCCACTCAACGTTCCCGGTTTAAGTAAGAAAGCCAAATTTCTAGGCCAGAATCAGTACTACGCTAATGGTAAATTAAAGTGGGAGGGCGAATGGCGCCGCGGGAAAAAGCACGGTACCTGGTTTTATTACGATGAGCAAGGGGATTTGATAAAGTCCGTCCGCTACCGGCGAGGAAAGAAAGTTGAATAACTGGTTTTAGATGATCTTATGTGGTTATGACAGGGTGATTCAATAAAGTCCGGTGTTGCCGGAAACTTATGAAGTTTTAGCTATTAGCGTCTTTTATGATAAAGGGAATTGAAACTTCGTAAGTCCTAACTAAATAAATCTCTAAAACCCACTATCGATCCGCATGTAAGATGATTGCAACAAAGCTCCTGCGCCCTCAATGGCTGCCGTAGCGGTTTTTTCTACCTCCGCCAAATTTTCAGCGGGGGTTTGCCGTACTTTGGCGATTTCCCGACTGATATCGTCTACGTATGTCTTCATTTGCTGTAAATCGCCCGCCGGAGGGGTAGTGCCGCCTGGCTGGTTCTTAACCTCCCGAATTCGGTATTCCAAATCGGTCTTTTGCCGCATTAGCGAAGCAATCAGTACGCGCTTTTCTACGCTTTCAAACTCAGTAGTAAATTCTAGTGGCTGACGATTATCTAAATTTGTATCGTCAAGTACTTTGTCTTTAGGGTAGGCCAGACTATCTGGCTCAGTA
>NZ_JBARYM010000363.1:0-2482 GCF_049647865.1 Tunicatimonas sp.
AAGAATATTCTAAATTACCTATAATTTTTAAAGAGGTGGGAAGAAACTTGTGGGTTTATCTTCGAAGTAGCGGGAGAACCTAACCAGAATCCTTCGTAATATTTCGAGTACTTTCTCTTTACTGTATATATCAGTATCTAATTTGTTTAAAGTATCGACCAATAAATCGTCTAAGCTTACTGCCCCCAAATCGGATACCGACAAGTAGCGCATATGCCACTCACTTAGGTATCTTTGGGGTTGGTCAGGAAGGTTTATTATTTTGACCACCGTATGACGGGGATCATTCTGGATAGTATTCATAAGATTATCAACCGCCTTTTCTTTTCCTTCTAAATACTGTAAAAATTGCCCTTTTTTGTAGGTGAGAAAGCCGGTGATTGATAATAAGCGATTACGCCGGTTGGCTTGGTCAGCTAGTGCGTGTAAAGTAGATGGTTCAAAAGGTTGATTAGCCTTGCTAATATAAACTAGAGCATACATAGGTGATGGTTTAGCACAGCTATAAGTTAGCAATTTTTTTCATAAGAAGGACTTCTCGCGGTGATACGAATAGCTACTTCATTAATCGCTTAGCAATTGGGCGGGCTACCTTAAGTACGGTTCCGTGCCGCATTTCCTCCGGGTGCACTAGCTTCTCTGATTGGTCGGTCCACTTTACTAAATCGGGCGAGGTCATTAGCCCGTATTCATGCTTACGATACCGATCAAAATATAAATGCCATAGCGAATCAACCTGAACTACGGTAGGGCCTTCTACCCAATCGCGACCACTAATGGCGTTGGTAGCGTGGGAATACGGTCCCTTGGCTGCGGTGCTAAAAGCCAAGCGAATATTTTTTTGGGGACTGAAGGGGCGGTTGGTTTCATCTTTCAGAAACATCACATATTGGCCCCGGTTTTCTATCACGGTGGCATCAATCACATTAAAGCCACGCTCGTAGAATAGCTGCGTATCGGTAAAAGTGGTAAAATCTTGGGTAGTGGTAAAATACATTCGGTGGTTATTACCCGGAGCGGGTGGACCATCATTACTCTGATTATCTGTTTCGGGAAACCTGCCGGGAATAGTAGTGGCCCAGAAGATGAGGTATTGCTGGGTAGCTTTGTCGTAAAATAGTCCGGGAGCCCAGCAATTCTTAGCGTTGGGTTCGTGCTCCATTACTGGGATATACTGCTGTTCTGACCAATGAATTAAATCCGAAGAGTGGGCGTAGCCAATACCCTTTTCTTGCCAACTCACTGTCCACACCATATGAAACTCGCCATCGGGTCCAGCAATAATGCAGGGGTCGCGCATCAGTTTATCTTCCCCCACCTCCGGTTGCAAAAATGATTTGCCATCGTTCAGTGCGGTCCAGGTAAAACCATCTTCACTGTAGGCCAAATGTAATCCATCTTCTCCGTTTCCGGTGAAATAAGAGAACAGGTAAACCGAATCGGAAGTAGTGGCTACTTGGCCATAAGAAGCCTTAGCAGCAACTAATAAACCAATGAGTAAAAACGAAGCTGAGAGCTGGCGCATATGTATTCGGGAAGAGAATAAGATTAGTAATTTTGACATAGCCAGTGAAGATTTGTAGTAAATCTTACGTTCCTGAGAAGAAAGCATCAAATTTGATAGTTTGTAATAGAATATCATACGTTAAATTCGTATTATTCACAGTATATTTAAGTATTACGTAATTCCGCTCCGACTATTTTAACCAAGTTTATGTCGCGAAGTATCTTGGGCCTATTGGTTCTCCTCCTGCTGTCACCTTCTTTTGTTAGTGCCTATAATGACGAACACTTTACAATTGTTGAGAAAAACCACAAGAAAGGGCTGTTCGACGAAAATGGCAAGGTAATTATTCCGGTAGCCTACGAAGATTTGGGCTGGACGGAAGGTATCCCGCAGGTATTTAATAAAGTAATTGGCTACCGCGAAGCAGGTCTTTGGGGATTAATCAATACCAAGAACAAAAAGCTGAGCGAAGCCCGCTATTCGGTACTTGTTCCTTATCACGACAAATTGCTGATTGCCGCAATGGCCATCTCCCAGCTAAAAGGAAACACTCGCTACGGGCTTATTGATACGAAGGGCGAAACCGAACTGTCGTTTCGTTATTATTCCTTAGATAAACATCAAAATCAACTCATTGCCTCCGTACTCCGGAATCATAAACCTTACTACGGTCTACTTAATGCTGACGGAGACGCTATTGTTGGATTTGAGTACCAAAGCATTGCAGCACGAACGACCAATCGCTACGAAGTGATTGACTTTAATAACAACGCTGCTTTGTTCTCCGAAGAAGGGAAAGCACTGACCGCCTTCAGCTACGACAGTATCTCCGCTTTTTCTCATCAGTTAGCAATTGTATACCGGGAGGGAAAGCAGGGCGTTATCCGACAAGATGGCACTGAACTAATTGCCCCTCAGTACTTTCGGATTAAAATTGATGGACCGCAACAAGTTAGTGTATTGCCTTTTAATACC
>NZ_JBARYM010000364.1:0-1967 GCF_049647865.1 Tunicatimonas sp.
GCTACAAATTCCGTACAATACTGCTGGTCTTTATCCCCTCGGAGGATATACGGGTGAGTATCCGAGCTTTGTAAAACACAATATAGGTAAGGGAACCATTGAGCACTGGGTCACCGAACGGCCTAGCCAATTTGAGTCTTACTACGAAATTAGTAAAGACCCGAAAACCGATGAAGTAGATTATCAGGAAGGAGATTTCTTTCTGATGTATCTCGACAAGAAGAATCGGTATGGGGGCGTTCGCATTGTATCGGAAAATCCGCGCATCATTGAAGTGTACATCGCTGAACCAAACTTATAAATCAACTGAATAACCCAATTGGCGGGCCACCGTGCCCGTCTTCAAACCCTTTATTTATTAAATTTTAAAAAACTAAAACTCATGAAAAAATTAACAATTTTACTCAACCCTCATGTAGGCGGAACCCTCTTCCGCATCGGATCAATGCTTCTCCTTGCTTTAGCGATGAGCAGTCAAATACTAGCTCAAGGAGTAATTACCAATGGTAGCCCCGAATGGATTGGCGGCAATGGCAAATTATACACAGTAGGGGCCAAAGTTGGAATCAATACCAATTCACCATTCAGGGGTTTGCACCTGCATGGGGCGGGCCACCGGTATTTGCGAACTACCTCTACTGGAGGTGACGAATTCCATACATTTGCAGCCGGACTCGAACTTCAACGTAAGTTGGACAACGGACAGACTATCATGTGGGACATAGTTAACCAGGGAACCTTTAAAGTTCGCCGAAATATATGGGCACTCTTTCAGATAGATGAAAATGAAGCACAGTTTGGCGTACAAACTAAAAGAACAACGTTAAATATTTGGGGTAAGAGTACTGGAAGTAGCGGTGGTGAACTAAATGAAGGCACGTTAGCACTTCGCAATCACATATCTGGTGGATACCAAACCATGCGCTTGGACGGTAATCAGATAGAGACTGCTACCGAAATGCACCTCAATTTTATCTCCGACCAGAATGTGGCTTTGGTCCACGGAGGAGGAGCCGTAAAAATTAATACAGATGATGACGAAGCGAAGCTGAACGTAGATTCGGATAACTACCACATGAAGATGATCAATGGGAATAATAAGTGGCGCGTGGGTGCTTCTAACGGTGACTGGACCGTGGGTGATGGTAAACTAGTCTTCTCCAACACCCAAGCCTCCGGAGATGCCACTATGGTGCTAACTGCTCAGGGCCGGGTAGGCATCGGTATGATCACTCCCAGCCACACGCTGGATGTAAAAGGATCTACCCGCACTACTACCCTGAAGATTACCGGCGGAGCCGATTTGGCCGAACCCTTTGAAGTAAGCGGTGAGAGCAAGATAGAAGCAGGTATGATCGTAGCGATTGACCCGGCAAATGCGGGAGAGTTGAAAGTAGCTACTTCGGCTTACGACAAAACCGTAGCCGGCATTGTGAGTGGTGCCGGCGACATCCAACCTGGTATGGTGATGGGGCAAGACGGCAGCATTGCCAGCGGCGAGCACCCGGTAGCCCTCACCGGACGGGTATACGCCAAGGTAGACGCCAGCTACGGAGCCATTCAGCCCGGCGATTTGCTGACGACTTCAGATACCCCCGGCCACGCCATGCGGGTAAGTGATTCCAGCCAGGCCCAGGGAGCCATCATCGGCAAAGCCATGACCGCCCTGGAAGAAGGCCAAGGCTTAGTGCTGGTACTGGTTAGCTTGCAGTAATTAATAGTACCACGTCATTGCGACCCCGGACTTGATCCGGGGGAAGCAATCTCCCTCTAAGTACCTATACGTTTACCGGGGGGAGATCGCTTCGCAAAGCCTCGCGATGACGGTGCTCAACCAACGAAAGCCATTTCTTACGCAGATAAATTGAATGAAATGAAAAAATTACGAATAAGATGTCTGATTGGATGGGGGTGCTTAACCGCCCTCAGCCTTCAGGCCCAGAAAAAAGTGCCGCAGAGCTTCCAAT
>NZ_JBARYM010000365.1:0-18527 GCF_049647865.1 Tunicatimonas sp.
GGGAAGCATTGCAGTACGGAAGCCGGATACTTTTCTTGATTGGTTGAAGAAATTTGGCAATGAGAAAATTATTCTCGGTGCCGATGCTAAAAACCGCAAAATTGCTGTGCATGGTTGGCAAGAACAGACCGAGTGGAATGTGTCTGATTTTATCAAACATTACTACTCTAAAGGCATAGAATATGTTATTTGCACCGATGTAGCCAAGGATGGGCTACTGCAAGGCCCTTCACTAGAGTTGTACCAAGATATTCTACAAGAAATACCTCAGCTTAAACTAATTGCCAGTGGCGGGGTAACTACCGTAGATGACCTTCGGGAATTACAGTCTGCCGGATTATACGGAGTTATTATAGGGAAAGCTCTGTTAGAAGGACGGATAAAATTGAATGAACTGAGCGAATTTCTACCCCGTTGAGGCGCAAAATCTTGCGTCTCAACGAAAAATTAAAAAAGAATGCTAACCAAAAGAATTATACCTTGCCTAGATGTAAAAGATGGGCGCACTGTAAAGGGAATTAACTTTGTGCAGTTGCGCGATGCCGGAGATCCGGTAGAACTGGCAAAAATTTACGCGGACGAAGGTGCCGACGAATTAGTATTTCTGGATATTACCGCGACAGTTGAGAAGCGGAAAACCCTGATTGAACTGGTTACGCACGTGGCTCAGCAGGTGAATATTCCGTTTACGGTGGGGGGCGGTATTAGCACTATAGAGGATGTAGAAGCCCTACTGTACGCCGGAGCCGATAAAGTATCCATTAACTCCGCTGCGGTACGAAGGCCCGAACTCATTAACGAACTGTCGGCTAACTACGGTAGTCAATGCATTGTGGTGGCTATTGATACGCGCTACGTAAACGGCAAACATATCGTGCATACTCACGGGGGGCGTACACCTACCGAATTAGAAACATTTGCCTGGGCGAAGGAAGTGCAAGACCGGGGAGCTGGGGAAATTCTGCTGACATCTATGGATCACGATGGCACCAAACAAGGTTTTGCCAATGAATTAGTTGCCCGAATGTCGGAACAGCTATCCATTCCGATTATTGCTTCGGGTGGGGCCGGTACGAAAGAACACTTCTACGATACATTTACCGAGGGAAATGCTGATGCCGCTTTAGCTGCTAGTATCTTTCACTTCCGTGAGATTCCTATTCCTGAACTTAAGCAGTACCTTTCGGAAAAGGATATTCCGATGAGAATGAATTAGGTTATGGTGTTTAAATAAAACACATAGCGAAGTAAGCAAATACCTTAGCACTTCACACCACAACAGACACAAAACAAACATTATGATCTCTAACCTAGACTTCCTGCAACAGCTCACCGACATTATTAAGCAGCGCCATCAGATGGCAAATAGTGATGATAAAAATCTTACCTCATACGTTGCTCTTTTATTCCGCAAAGGAATTAACAAAGTAGCTCAGAAAGTAGGCGAAGAGGCGGTTGAGGTAGTAATTGAAGCTAAGGACCACGACGATGAGTTATTCAAGAATGAAGTCGCCGATTTGCTCTTTCATCTGATGATTTTGCTGGAAGCTAAGGAAATGAGCCTGGAAGAAGTGATTGAAGTGCTAGAAGAGCGGCATAAGTAGAAATGGGTGTCGAGCAAAAAAGCCCCGAATGTTCAGGGCCTACTAGTGCTTTATTGAGAATAAATTAGAATATCCAATCTTCGGTATCTTTCATATTATCAAAGGCCCTCATTTCTAGTGTGCTATCGTCACCAGTATGGACAGTATGGACAGTCTGGACAACTGCGTCTACTCCCATTTTTCCAAATACATCTTCGGGCATGACTACTGCAATTTTGACCCCACCTTTCTGAGTAAAATTTTTAACCCACTGTCCGCTAATATATTCCTGATGCTCCTTAGAAAGCACTTTGCAGTACCTATTATCAGTAATTACTTTCTTGATGCGATGCTTTTCTACTTCTTTCAAAACTTGCTCGGCATTTCTTACGAAGTCGTTGTAGGGTATAAATCCTTTGGTAGTAAGTTTTATAACCCCAGTCTCTCCCAGAATTACAGCATGATAATTTTTTTCGTCGATTAACACTTTTTCTTCAATAACCATAGACACTTTCATTTTAGATTGAACATACACACAAAATGCATAAATTGGCTACCACTATCTGTACAATTAAACGGCCAACCGTACCTAGTAATAAAATTGATAAATGTTATTAATTTTTACGAACCTAAGGATGATAGTCAGTGGCGAACCGAGCGCAGAAACCTATTCACCTTCTTTATTCCTAACTATGCTGCATACCCCTGACGTTGAACAAGAAGCTATTGAGCGAGTGAAGGGACGGGTTATTTACGTGCTGTTGGCGATGCTGTTGCTCCAACTGACTTATCCGCTTTCGCTGTATAGCACTACGCATAATATTATCTACTTCTCCCTGTACTGCGGGCTACTAGCGAGTGGAGTATACATCGCTAGTGTAAGTCGCCCCCGGATGATTATTGCCATAGTGCTTGCAGTTTTGAATTTGGCCGTAGGTATTCCCTGGCAACTCACCGGGGGTAGTGTGGTCTGGCTGACCATTGCTTCGTACGTAGCCCTCTTTCTTTTCCAAGGACTAATTATATTAGTACTTATCGACTTTATCTTTGCGATTGATGTGATTAATCGTGATGTTATCTACGGAGCATGTACCATCTACATTATACTAGGCAACTCATTTACGGCACTGTATATGATTATTTATACCCTAGACCCTGAAGCCTTCCTGGCACCAAATTATCTGGAAAGCCCGCTACCTTGGCAACGCATTGTATATTTTAGCTATTCTACTCTCACCACGCTGGGCTACGGAGATATTACGCCGACTTCTGCCTGGGCTCAATCAATATCATCGGTAGAAGCGATGATTGGCTTGCTTTATATTGCTATTATTCTCGGGCGATTGGTAAGTGTTTACAAATCTTCTTCTTCGAAGTAGCAATTACCCGTTATGTTAAAAGCGGGCGTAGCGTTTTCGGCGTAAGTAAAATTTCACTAATCCAAATATACCTATAAGTACGAGCGGTAGTACCAAGTTGATGGTTTGCCAGCGAACTGCTTCTTCTTTTACCTTCACTGAATCTAGCGGACGAAGCCTTACTTCATTGGTGCGCGACTGAATTAACCCGCCATCATCAATCATATACGCCAAAGCGTTTAGCACAAAATCTTGATTAGCAAACGTGCGCTCGGTGAATGGGTCAAACCCCAACGGCAGCGGGCGGTTATTCTGCGGATCAAGTTCATTGCGAACTACGTCGCCATCAGAAACTACCAAGAGTTTAGTAGGAACGCTTCCGTTCCGAAAATTTTGAGTGTTTAGTTCATTAGGAAGAATACGATTGCGAAATACCGAGGTAAATTTGCCCTCCAGTAGGTAAGCGGTTGCCTGAGGCCCCGCTTGGTAACGTTCTGGCTCAGGAGCCTGTCGCAGTTCGTTTAAATCCACCACAATGGGTGTGCTGAGTACCCGTGAATATTGGGAAGTGTACACTAACGGTGTTTTGATTACACCTGCCGCCGCAACAGTATCCATAGAGTTTACGAAGCGCAGGTGAACGGCATCTAGGTTACGGACAATTGGATGCGATGCGTAGTTGTTGGCTACCGGAAAAAATGGCCAAGGTAACAGACGAACCTGCGGTTGATCGCCCAAATTACCGACCACAATTGGGTATTGTCCTGATTCAACACTCTGCACCAGGGTAGGGTTTACCCGCAACCCGTAGCGAAACAGCAAATCATCCAACCCAGTATCTATCGGAAAAGCAAACGCCCCATTGGAACCTAGGCTGTCCATATCCACCTTCAGAGCGTCTAAGAAGAACAAAACATTGCCCCCGCGCATAATATACTGATCTAATTTGTATTGGTCGGCTCGGCTAAATGCTTGCTGAGGTTTAGCCACAATTACTGCATCTACTGGGGCAATTTCCTCAGACTGCGGTAGGAAAAGCTCGTATACATCGTAGGTTTGGGATAGTATATCAATCAGGCTACCCATTTCTACTGAAGGCAGCTCACCGTGCCCCCGCATAATTGCGACTTGCTTACGACGAGCCGCTGTCATCCGCTGAATTGCTGAGGCCAATTCGTACTCCACTCCTTCAATCGACTGATTAAGTTGTTGCTGGGCGGAAACCCCTTCATCACCTTTCAATAACATTGCTGCCGTCTCGCGCCCACCCGAGCGAATAACCGCACCGGGCACAATCAACCGCTGAATACGATTACCGTCTTCTTCATCAAACACCCGCGTGATCTCAATCCCCATACTATCTAGTCGGAAGAAGAAGTCATTACGCTGCTCGGCACTTACGGCAGTAAGCGGATCAACGAAGCGGTAGCGTAAGTTGCTTCCGGCGTAGGACTGGAAATTGTCTAGTGTTTCTTCAATACTGCGCTGTA
Organism: Tunicatimonas sp.; assembly: GCF_049647865.1. Lineage (NCBI taxonomy): Bacteria > Pseudomonadati > Bacteroidota > Cytophagia > Cytophagales > Catalimonadaceae > Tunicatimonas > Tunicatimonas sp. The sequence goes on from NZ_JBARYM010000365.1 coordinate 4,432, forward strand.
GTCGCTGAAAATCGGGAGGGAGCTTGCCTTCCAAATAAATAGTTACTTCTACGTTTTGCTCCAGATTTTGCAGCAGATCTTTCGTGGGATCGGATAGACTGTAGCGCTTTTCTTCGGTCAAATCTACCCGGAAGAAATAGTTCTGCGCCAATACGTTTAAAAAAAACAAAACCACCAACCCGATACCCAACCGAGAAATATCGCGCCAAAAAACCTTTCGCTCACGTTGTAGTATCTGTTTACTCAATGGTTCTATTGTTAATCGTTATCAGTCCACAGTCCACAACATTGTTCATTGCTAACTGTACCACTGTACATTGTTTTTCACCATTTCCGGCTATTTAGTACCAGTTGGGTGAGTAGCAGCATAATTATAGTTACAGTACCGAAATATAATAAATTACGGGAGTCAATCAGTCCTCGGCTCATCGCGTCGTAGTGGTGCAAAATTCCAAACTTTTCTACTACTAGTTCCGAGTCGTCCCACATTTTCAAACCGGCTAATGAACTAAATCCAGTATATAAAAAGAAGCAGAGAAATACCGCCAGAATAAAAGCGATCACTTGGTTTTCGGTCAGCGACGATGCCAGCGTACCAATAGCCGTAAATACGCCACCCAGTAAAGTCAAACCAATGTAAGAGCCAAAGATTCCGGCTGAATCCAGATTACCCACCGGATTACCGAGCTGATAGACTGAAAAATAGTAAATCAATGTAGGTACTACAGCCAGTACCACAACAGTCCAGGCCGCCAGGTATTTTCCCAGCACTAGCTGCCAGTCAGTGACAGGTTGGGTGAGAATTAATTCCATCGTGCCAGCTTTTCGCTCTTCGGCAAAGCTGCGCATAGTAATGGCTGGGATTAAAAACATGAAAACGTAGGGCCCTAACGTAAATAGCGTTGAAAGATCAGCGAAGCCGTAAGTTAATACGCTGGTATCGGGAAAAACCCACATCAGCAGTCCCGTTCCAGTTAGAAATACCGCAATAACTACGTAAGCAATTAGTGAGTTAAGGTAGCTGTTAACTTCTTTGCGGTAAATAGCCAGCATAGCGTTACGATGGATTTACTTCGGTGGTGGTCAGACTACGAAAAATTTCCTCCAGAGAAGTTCCGGTACTTCGCTTATTCTCTTCTATTATTGGCTTCATACCAATCAATACGTGCTGGTGTTCACAGGCAAACCGGAAAATCGATGGGCGAATATCCTCTTGTTCTCGGGGGGCGGATAGTTCGTAGGTAGTCTGATACTTCTTTTCTACCTGAGTAATTCCAACTATATTTTGCAATTGCGCTTCGTCTACAGGTTGCAGAAAAGCGACTTCTACTCGCTGCACTTCGTCTAAGTTGCTCTGCTCCTCTGATTGAAGTTCGTCTAGTGGGCGATCAATCACTAGATTGCCTCGGTTAATAATAACTACCCGATCGCAAAGGGCCTGCACTTCCTGCATAATATGGGTAGAGAAAATAACAGTTTTCTCCTGACTAATTTCTTTAATCAATGCCCGAATTTCCGAAAGTTGGTTGGGATCTAGTCCGGTAGTAGGTTCATCCAGAATAAGTACCAAAGGGTTATGAATTAATGCCTGCGCCAAACCTACTCGCTGACGATAGCCTTTGGAAAGCGCTCCAATCTTTTTTCGCTGCTCAGGTTTCAACCCGCATAACTTAACTACTTCCTCTACTCTATTAGTGAGGGTAGTTCTCTCCATTCCGTACAGTGAGCCGATAAACTGCAGATACTCGTGCACGTACATATCCAAGTACAGCGGGTTATGTTCGGGTAAGTAGCCCAAACATTTTCGTACCGCTACCGAATTTTCTTCTACATCGTGGTCACACACACGCACCGAACCCTGGGTAGGTGGTAAATAGCCGGTCGCGATTTTCATGGTAGTTGATTTCCCCGCGCCATTTGGTCCTAAAAAACCAACAATCTCGCCGGGCTGAGCCGAAAAAGATATTTGATTAACTGCCACTTGGCTGCCGTAGGTTTTAGTCAAATTCTCAACAACAAGCGACATGGATTTTAGTATTTAGTCAATGGTCCACAGTTGACAGAAAATGAAGTTTGTCGAGGTTGCCACACAATTCTTCTTATCGCCTTATTTCCGCTCAAATTGTATACTCCTTTGTGGAATTAAAAACGGAAAAGCGAGTATTTATTACCTCTGGATGAGATTTTTCCAGCGTACGCAACTCTGCTGCCCATTTTAAGTACGTAGCAGGTTGTGATTAATGCTTAGTGGTAGCGCGACCATTACTTTTTACCTCCTGGAGTATTTCAGGTGATTGCTGCGGAGAATGGTAATCCTGCTTTTTGCTCTGTTCTAAATGTCGGGCATGTTTTGTGGGAACTACGACCGATTTTTTGGCCATTGCTAATAACTTCTTTTCAACGTTATTCTTAACTAAAAACAAAATAATCAGTAGGAGTACATAAAATCCAGTGACAATTAAAAATCCTAAATAAGAGCTATCTAACGCATCGTTGAGTAGTAGACCAACCGTAATGCTTAGAAATACTAATACAAATAAAGCTACAACGCCAATAGCTGCAAATATCACAAGTTTAGATATCACTTCCGTTAACTTCTCTTGAGCACTGGCTTTAATACGTTCTACTTCTACCTGAATATAGTAGCCTGGATGACTAACTACATCAATATATTTGGTAATTGCTTTCGGAATTTTCATAATCAAAATAGGTTAAATAAAAAATTTAGTACAATCCGATGATCTATTGTGTTTGATCTTTTCGGTAAAAACTTAATATGAATGACCCGCCGATACCGCTTCAGCGGTTGGGTTCGCCTGTCCGCTAACCAACATTCCATGTACACCTTCTAGTGGCATATTAATTAATGATACCGTTACGCCTCGTTCTTTCGCAACGTGCTGGTACTCGTAAATAGCCTCAATCACATCGTAATCGACGTATTTGGTATTGTCACCGTAAATTTCCACTACTGATCCTTTGGGCAATTGATCCAGTGCTTTAGCTAAACTAGCTTTATTTAGAAAGGAAACATGCTCACTCAAATGGATTTCGTAGTGATCGTGGGTATCCTTGCTCTGGGTGATAAATGAAAAAGGCGTACTGTAGTTAGCCCGAAGGATGTAGTAAAAGCCAACCGCCATACCAATGGCAATACCCACCAGCAAATCAGTAAACAGAATAGCCAATATGGTAACAATGAACGGAATAAACTGATCGTAGCCTAAATTCCACTGCTGTTTGTAGAGGATAGGCTTCGTTAGCTTATAGCCTACGTTTAATAATATTGCTGCCAATGCTGCGAGAGGAATCATATTTAGAATGTTGGGAATGAGCAAAGCACAAGAAATGAGCAGTATTCCGTGAAAGAAAGCGGCCATTTTCGTTTTCCCCCCAGCACTTATGTTGGCACTACTCCGAACAATTACCGCCGTCATGGGAATACCTCCAATCAAACCAGCAATCATATTTCCAATACCCTGCGCACGCAACTCTCGGTTGAGCGGGGTACGATGTTTTTCAGGATCGAGCTTATCGGTAGCTTCAATGCTGAGCAATGTCTCAATACTGGCGATTATGGCAATAGTAATAGCAGTACGAAGCGTAGTCATCTGGAAAAATTGAGAAAAGTCGGGAAAATCCAGTTCTTGCTGAATATCGCCTATGCCTCTGATGACCGGTAACTGTACCAAATGCTCCGACTGAATAGCCAAATCAGGAGCGAACACTACAAAAGCTTGGTTAACTAATACTCCTAAAAGCACCGCTACCAGTGCCCCTGGTGCAATGGAAAGGGCCGACTTCTTTATGAATGGCTGATTCCACAGAATAATCGCTCCCAATGAAATTATTCCAACTAAGAACGCTCCCCAACGAAGGTTTTCAAATGCATACACAATTTCTGAAAACGTATTGCGTCCGTCAGCTTGGAAGAAAGCAATGTCTCCAAAAAAATCCTGGTCAATTCCCAGAAAGTGAGGAATTTGCTTAAGGATAAGAATAAGGCCAATAGCTGCCAACATTCCTCGGATTACTGCCGAAGGAAAGTAATGGCCAATCACGCCCGCTTTCACCATGCCCAATGCTACCTGAATAGCTCCAGCCAATATTACCGCACACAGGAAACCCTCGAATGAGCCAATAGCTTCAATACCGTCCAACACAATAACCGTTAATCCGGCTGCCGGTCCGCTTACGGCTAAATTAGAACCACTCAACAGGCCAACTACCAAACCACCAATAATACCGGTTACTAAACCTGAGAGCAGTGGAGCCCCCGAAGCCAGGGCAATCCCTAAACAGAGTGGAAGAGCCACCAAGAAAACGACTAATGATGCAGGTACATCATCTCGTAGGTGCTGAACGAAATTGTGGTTAGGTTTCATAGGCTATCTTTTGCTTACTAATTTGGTATTTACAGCAAAGTTCTGCTAAGAACTATTGCCGAAATGCCTTAGTTTGAATATTCAATATGGCCGTCTGCTGCATGAATTAGTAGCTACTTGTAAAAGGAGCAGTGATAGTCAAGGAACAGCTACTAAGCATCTGCTAAAATACGAAAAGCAACACAGTAATTAGAAATAGGAAATCAATTAATTCAATAAAGTATTATTACTGCTTGGTAAAGTAGTACTTCTACGGCAAGTGTGATTCTTTCTTTGGTTCTTGCTTTTCCCTCCTGTATCTTAGCTCCCTTAAGACTAAAACAGAACAGGTGTGGAGTACGATATTGTTATCATTGGCGGCGGGATCGTAGGATTAGCGACTGCCCTCAAGCTAAAGGAGCAAAGGCCTCAGCTAAAGCTGGCAATACTAGACAAAGAAGCGAAAGTAGCCGCTCACCAAACTGGTCATAATAGCGGGGTTATTCATTCGGGAGTTTACTATAAGCCGGGTAGTCTGAAAGCCGAAAACTGCATTCGGGGATACCAAATGTTACTAGACTTTTGTAACGAGCACGGCATCCCTCACGAACTTTGTGGTAAAGTAATTGTCGCAACGAACCAATCGGATTTACCTCAACTAGATAAGATTCAGGAGCGGGGTGCCGCAAACGGACTGACCGGACTAAAACGTTTGGCGAAGGAAGAAATAGCCGAATACGAACCCCACGTAAATGGATTAGAAGCTATATTTGTGCCTCAGACAGGTATTATCGACTATGCTACTGTCTGCCAAAAATACGCTGAATTGGTGCAAAACCAGGAAGGGTTGCTGTTTCTGGATCGTAAAGTATTAGATATTAGAACCCATATTAGCGGTAGCACGGTGATTACTAATCATGGCACCTACACCGGTCGAATTGTGATCAACTGCGCGGGACTTTACTCCGATAAGATCGCGCAAATGATGCGACCCGACGTAAATGTGAAGATTGTTCCGTTCCGAGGGGAGTACTACGAATTGAAACCCGATAAGCAACATCTGGTTAAAAATCTGATATACCCGGTACCTGATCCGGCATTTCCTTTCTTAGGAGTGCACTTTACACGCATGATTGGCGGAGGAATAGAAGCTGGACCCAATGCGGTATTGGCCTTCCGCCGGGAAGGTTACACAAAATCAGACGTTCACTTGGGAGAGTTGAGCGAGACATTAATCTGGCCGGGTTTCCAAAAGGTAGCGCGTAAATACTGGCGTACTGGTTTGGGAGAGATGTATCGCTCTTTTTCCAAATCAGCATTTACTAAAGCACTACAACACCTCATTCCTGATGTGCAAGAAGATGATTTAGTTCCCGGCGAAGCCGGAGTTCGAGCGCAAGCGTGCGACCGAAACGGAGGATTGCTAGATGATTTTAAGATTATGGAAGATGAATACGCCGTACACGTACTCAATGCTCCTTCACCTGCGGCTACTTCTTCTCTTTCCATTGGCCAAACTGTATCTGAATTGATTTTACCTAGATTCAACCGAAAGAAAATAACTTCTTCGGTATAGCAAATGAGATGACCAAATGAAGGAATAACAGAAGCTCCGTACTCAACCACTCTTTCATTCTCACACTCGGTATGACTAGCAGTATCACATTCTCAAAAGAAGAACTAGAACGGTACAGCCGTCACCTTATCATTCCTGAGTTTAACATTGAAGGGCAACGCCGATTAAAAGCCGCCAAAGTATTAGTAGTAGGAACCGGAGGGTTGGGTGCTCCGCTATTATCCTATCTGGTGGCCGCTGGAGTGGGAACTATTGGCATTGTAGATTTTGACACGGTAGATGATAGCAATCTACAGCGACAGGTTTTATTTACCGTAGATGATGTGGGGCGGCCCAAAGTAGAAGCGGCGGCGGAGCGACTGCGTAAGCAGAACCCATTCGTTAATATCAAAATCTACCATACTGCTCTTACCTCCCAAAATGCGCTAGAAATAATTAAAGAATACGATGTGGTGGCCGATGGCACCGATAATTTCCCCACTCGCTACTTAATGAATGATGCTTGTGTACTGCTGAATAAAGTGAATGTATACGCATCTATCTTCCGATTTGAAGGGCAAGCGGCAGTCTTCAACTATACTGATCAAGAAGGCAAGACCGGACCAAATTACCGCGATTTGTTTCCTGCCCCTCCTCCTCCGGGCATGATACCCAGTTGTGCCGAAGGGGGAGTGCTAGGAGTACTACCTGGCATTCTGGGAAGCCTACAAGCAAACGAAGTAATCAAAGTAATCACCGGAGTGGGCGAACCACTTTCGGGTCGGCTTTTTGTATTTGATGCGTTAACGTTTGAAACCCGAACGCTGAAAATTCATCGCGATCCGGCTAATCCACTAAACGGCGAAAACCCTACGCAAACCGCGCTAATTGACTACGATCAGTTCTGCGGTATTTTTCCCCACGAAGAAAAATCTCCTGTAAAAGAGATTAGTGTTCACGAATTACAGGAATTGATTCGAGGCAATAGGAACCTTCAACTAATTGACGTGCGCGAACCTTACGAGTACGATATTGCTAACCTCGGCGGTGAACTCATTCCTCTGAAGCAACTAGAAGGCAAAGTAGGTGAAATTGCCACTGACAGGCAGGTAGTCATTCACTGCCGCAGCGGTAAGCGCAGCCAACAAGCCATTGAGCAACTAGAAAAGAAGCATGGTTTCACCAATCTGTACAACCTTAAAGGTGGTATCCTTGCTTGGGCCGAGAAAGTTGACGGAAGTATGGCGAAGTATTAAACGGAGACCGGAAACTGGAAACCGGAGTCTGGAAATTTGTGCGCCGTGCATTATGTACATCACTCCTAATTCCGGTCTCCCGTCTCCGGTTTTCGGTTTTCAGCTACCCACACCTCCAATTTATCCGGCGTAATTTCTAATAACTTTCGATGTGATTGATGAAGTACTGGGTGTAGTTCATTGGGAGTTAGCTCCACTAGCGGGGCTAGGGTAAATCGCCGGTTTTGTATTTCAGGGTGGGGAAGAGTAAGGGTAAAGGTTCGTACAATGCGGTTGCCGTAGTATAGCAAATCAATATCAATCAATCGCTCCCGCCACTTTCCCACCTTTATCTTTCCAATTTTCTTCTCAATAAATAATAATGTGTTCAGAAGAGCTTCGTGGCCAAGTTGCGTTTCTATCTGTAGTACCTGGTTATAAAATAATGGTTGATCGAGAACTCCCCAGGCTTCGGTTTCGTAAATGCTAGAATGCCGGACAATACCCCCTGCTTGTTGTTCAATATGTTCGCGAGCCAAACACAAGTTATGGCTCCTATCGCCTAGATTACTGCCTAGTAACAAATAAATTCCCTCAATAACCTTCACCGCAAGTATAAAAAAGTGTTAAATTTCGAATTCTAGTGTAAGAAAATAAGATTATTTAACACTAAGAAAGAAAAACTTTGTTATAGCACGAACTAGCAGTAGTGTTCAACTACTGTAAAACCCAGTAGCAGGTCATTAACTCATTCATTCTTCAAATAAACCTTTATCATGATATTTTTACGAAACGTATTAGCAACCTTAGTAGGGTTAATCGTATTCTTCGGATTAATCTTCTTCATTTTTGCCGGAATTATTGCGGCAGCTTCTCAGGATACTGAAGTAGAAGTAAAAGAAAATTCGGTACTGCACCTGAAGCTAAACAAGCCTATTGTAGAGCGCGATCCGGATGATCCTTTTAGCAATTTACCATTTCCCGGAATGGATAATAGCGTACTGGGGCTATTGGAGGTAAGAAACACGATTAAAGCCGCCAAGGAAGACGAAAACATTCAGGGTATTTATTTAGACGCCAGTATTGCCCCCGGTGGCTTTGCCAGCCTGGAGGAAATTCGTAACGACCTGATTGACTTCAAAGAGTCCGGCAAGTTTATTATCTCCTACAGTGATTATCTGACCGAGCGGGCTTATTACGTAGCCTCAGTCGCCGACGAGCTGTACATTCACCCCGATTGGGGTTCTGTCGAGTTTAACGGCTTTATGATAGAGACGGTGTTTATTAAGGAGACACTCGATAAGATTGGGGTGGAGCCGGAGATATTTAAAGTGGGGGATTTTAAAAGCGCAGTAGAACCATTTACGCGCACCAGCATGAGTGACTCTAGTCGGGCACAAACGAAGTCTTTCTTAAATTCCTTGTACGATACCTACTTAGATCGGATTGCTACTTCTACCAGCATTTCGCAGAACCAACTTCGCAACTTAGCCGATTCTATGAAGATACGAGAACCCCAGGATGCGGTTGATGCTCAGCTAGTAACCGGACTACGCTACCCGGATGAAGTGCGGGATTTACTGCGGGAAAAATTAGGTATAGAAGAAAGCACAGAGGAAGAAGAAGACGATGATGACGATATTAATTTTATTTCGGTAGAAAAGTATAACACTGTCCTGAAGGCAGAGAGTCCGGATTATTCTCGCAACCGCGTAGCGGTAATTGTAGCCTCCGGAAGCATTGTTGATGGTGAGGGGGATGCTAATAGTATCGGTGGTGATAAGTTTGCTAAGGAGATTCGTAAAGCCCGGGAAGATGATAATGTGAAAGCCATCGTCATTCGGATTAATTCGGGAGGAGGAAGTGCACTGGCTTCGGATAAAATGTGGCGTGAAGTTCTATTAGCGAAGCAGGAAAAACCCGTGATTGCTTCTATGTCGGATGTAGCAGCTTCGGGTGGGTATTATATGGCGATGGGTTGCGATACTATTGTGGCGCACCCTAACACGGTTACCGGTTCTATTGGTATTTTCAGTGTCTTCTTTAATGTGGAAGAGATGGTAGACAAGATTGGAGTGGATACTGAGATTGTGCAGACCAGTGAGTTTGCGGATATATTTTCCCCCACCAAGCCTATGTCGGAAGCCGAGCGTCGCATCTTGCAGGCCAATATTGAACAAGGTTATGAAACCTTCACTAGCAAAGCAGCCGAAGGGCGCAATATGTCGGTAGAGCAATTAAAGAAGGTAGCCTCGGGCCGGGTGTGGAGCGGTACCGAAGCCTTAGAACGAGACTTAGTAGATGTGCTAGGTGGATTAGATCAAGCGATTGCGATTGCCGTAGAAAAAGCGGGGTTAGAGGAAGATGACTACCGGGTGAAATACTATCCTGAACAGAAAGATGTTTTCCAGCAGATTATGGAAGAGCTAGGACAAGAAGTAAGCACCCAGTTGCTCAAACGTGAACTAGGCGATGCTTTCCCCTATGTACAGCAAATCCGCCAACTACGCAACCTGCAAGGCATCCAAGCCCGCATGCCTTTTGAGATGGAGATCAAATAGATACATCTTCTCATAACTAGTCTGTACCTGTAAAACGAACTAATTACAAGAGAAAAGCGATAGCTCGTAGCTAGATCATGATCTACTACGAGCTATCGCTTTTCTATCTAAGGTATGCTGCCTTTAAAGTACCACTCCCAGAGAAACGGTAAACATACGGTTTCTACCGTTAATCTCAGTAGCGTTAATTGCTTCTACCTCGTCTAACACATCCGACAAACCATGCTCATAGTTAAAGTCAAGACTAACTACGGAAAAGTCGAAGCCCAGGCCACCGTTTAATCCCCAAGAAGCGGAGGTGAAGTCATCTGAGCTTACCTCAATATCACTGTCTCCTACACCTAAGATAAACGTAGGAACCACTCCCCCACTAAGACGTACGTGTACTGGTCCATCCGTACCAGTTAGATAAACACCAATATTTAATGGTATTTTGAGACTGTGAACGGTAACAATGTCTTCTATCTCAGTTTCTATGTCATCGGTACCGGGTTCATCCTCAATACCAGCCTTGAAGTTTGATCCAATGTTATAGTAATGCAAGCCCGGTTGAAAAAACACAATATTGTCGGTGCCACCAAAGCGGAGATCAATACCTGCATTAAGTCCGGCTTTCAATCCCTCTTCCGAAAGATTAATACTTTCTGAGGTGATTTGAGAAAAGTTTACCCCAATTTTTGGGTTAAAAACTACCTGAGCTTGAGTGTGGTAACTAAGGATACCCAGGCAAACGAAAAGAAAAAATAACTTCTTCATAATGTAAAAATTAAGGTGAAAAAAAATAGGTCACGTAATGCAAGGACTGCTTATTACGGCCGTATGTATCCCAACGGTTTGATAGTTAAATAGTTATATAGAACAGCGTTAATACTTATCCAAACAGTCAGGTAACTTAACTCAGGAAACTACTATTTGGTAAGTCATACAACAGCAAAGTCCCTAGAATTTACCCACAGGTAGCCTCCGCCCCAAATTTCTGGATGGGAAAAGATAATAGAGAACAAATTATTACCGCAGAAATAGTTGAACTAGAAGCAGAAGGGTAGGCAAAAAAATTTTATCGTAAGAAGCAACTGTGCCAACATTATCCGGTTCTATCACTTATATTTTTATGAATCGATCTTTTGCGGTAGAACTACAGAAGTATGTTACTCAAAAAGTTACTCAGTTAAGGCAGTGGCTCCGGCCTGTTCCTACAGACTCCTTACCACTAAAGATTTTTAAAGGAATATACAAAGGGTTAGCACTATTGGTACTAACAGCCTTTTCCCCAGTCATTATCGCTATTCTAATCATTGCTTTCGTAGCGGCCTTTTAATACCAGAAATATACCATCCGATGAAGGTACTTACCTCCCCTGCGTTTATCATCTGTGCGTTACTGTTTATCATACATCAAGTACTACAAAAAGGGCTGGATATTACATTCCCCTTAGCGGACCGCTATCTAGATAATTTACTAACGATGCCAATTGTTCTCAGTCTGCTGCTAGTAGAACGGCAGTACCTTTTCAAACGAGGAGACGCGTATCGCCTATCGGCTTTGCAAGTAATCGTGGCTACCGTATTCATTATGCTAATTTCGGAAGTTATCTTTCCGCTCCTATCTGAAGAGTTCACCACCGACTGGTGGGATGTTGTTTTCCTAGGGTTAGGTAGCCTACTTTTCTACACCACCATCAATACAATTCCTAAAAAACGAAAAGACTACAACCCCCACGCTCGTTAGCAGTCTGAACTTATTAAGTACTAACCTAAGGGTTTAAACATTCACTCTATCTTCATCAGAGATGTTGTGGTTACCGGTCTCCAACTGAGATTGCGCCCAAGCTATACCCTCTTCTTGGTTAGAAAACACCTTACTGACCACTGGGTCACGCTGAATTTTGAATATCAGCTTTAGTACGTTCCGGATTACTGCGCTCGGAATTACGTAGGCAATTCCTAGGCAGTACGACTGAATGAGGCTCTGGTGTTCGCGCATCCACGCTGCTTGCTGCTTCTGATAGCTAATACCGGGCACCCGGGCCAAGGTGGCATCAAAAACTAACGTAAAACGTTGCATAGGCGAATAATTAGCGTACAGCTCATTCAGATACTCTTGGAAGTTAGCAGGAGTAGGTTTTGCACCAGTAAAGGTGACTACTACCAGCGGAAATTTCTCTCTGTCTACACGAACGTATTGTTCCATAACTAGGGATGTAAAGGATAAGATGATCTACTCAAGAACCCGCTACAACATAACATGTTTGGGCAGATGCCAACAGTCTAATCCTTACTACTTATGGATAAATCTCAGAATGCTATGAATTGAAAAGTATTCCTTCTATTTCTATCTCAAAAACTCTATCGGAAAGTAAACCTCAGATTCTACTGGCTTTCCTTCAATCTTTCCTGGACTAAACTGAAGACCGCAGTGCTGGATTATATCAATCGCCACCCTAAAGAATCCTTCCTCATCTTTTTCATGCGGCTCAACAAACTCAATCTTTCCATCTTTCTGAAGCACGAAACGTATGTAGCTCGTATACTTTTCTCCGGCTGGCTTAGAGACTGTCGCCAGTTTCTGCTGGTAACATTGCATCTGTTCCCGAGTAGGCTTCTGAAGTTCGGCTCGACTATCCAGAGCAGAGTACGCAGCGACAACAGGTTTATTAGGAAGCTTAAATTCCTTGGTTTTTACCTTTCGTTCATTGACCTGAACCGCCTCCCGAATGGAAAAGTACGTTTCGTATTCTGTAATAATCTTTAGAGGGAGTGCACCATCTACTTCTTTCAGCTTATCGTACCAAGCACCCACTTTATGCCCTTCAAAGTCAGCATAATCAACTTTAATATCCTCTGAATAGTAGGTTTTAGTTGTACTGGATTCGGCGTCCCTTTTTACCAAATAACAATTATAGCCCAATATAATCATTGCGCTATCTTTATGAATTTCAGAGCCTTGATACTGCACATTTGCCCGTCTAGAATCTCGGAAGGTTACGTAAGGCTTTTCGGCGTAATCGTCAAACATCCTCTTGGTTTCATCATCGTAGGTATACGAATAGTTGTACTGGCCATTCTTCAGATAAGTAGACTTATAATGTTGGGCTGTTATGATATAAGATGCGGTAGTTCCGTGCCTTGAGTCTACAATTTTCTGCACATCTACCGTATCCGACTTTGAAATAATACTGATCTCGTACGTAATCTCACCACTAAAGTACTGAGCCTGACTAAAAAGAGGGCTGATCAATGCGAAGAGTAATAGACTTTTCATTTATCAGTTTAAGCTTGATGTGAATGACGCTTATTTTCTTAGTGCCACTTTGATCATATTTATTACTGCGTAGAAGTGGCAGCTATGTCTCTTACTCCGCTGCTTTAGTATCCGAAGCAGTAATCAACTCAGACCCTGAGTTATTTCTACGGCGAGCCACTACTTCATTAAAGTGACTGGTGTTTTCGTTCAGAAGATCAGTTAGCAATCGGTATTCGTTAGAAGGGTTTAGCGTGGCGTGCGCTTGCAGGTGTTTGAGTAGTTCGCGGTAGGCAGTGGCAGCTTGGCGCGTCAGTTCACGATTGGTAGGCCCCTCCAGTTGAACATTTTCTTCTATCCGCTGGATAAATAGCTTTTCAAATGCCTGGTTGGCCTGCTTCATTTCGTTTACTACAACTTCTAATTTCAACGTTTGTACTGCCTGAACACATTCAGGGCGGGTTTGCAGCTCGCTTATTAACTGCTTAAGGGTAGCCGTTTCTTCAGTATAATTGAGGGCATAAAGCCGGTTGCCGTACCGGTCAATACAGGTCAGTAACTGCGCTGCGGCTTCCTGATGGGTTGTTTTAGGGTGACGAGTGTACCCTTCACTCAGTGCTCGTAAACAAATAACAGCCTGATCGCGCTGATTGTCCAGCTCAGTAAGTTGCAGTGATAGATGACTATTGTCCAGTTGCTCGTAGGCTTTCTCTAACTGCTGACACAACCGATTAAGATCCTGGTATTGAGTTTTTACTTTTAGTTCGGTAGGGTTATGCTGATTTACGATCATCAGCGTGTTACGGATGAATTGGGTGAATTCTTTAATCCGGTAATTGAATATTGAAGCGGCAACAAACATAAGAATAAGGGTTAATGATAATTAATTCTTGTTCACCACAAAGTACGGGCTACTGCGAATAGAAGAAAAAGTGGTTTTACGAAATATGGTACGTAGCTAAGAAAGTGAAAAAACTTTAGCAGTCTACTCAGGAAGGCTCAATACCCCGTCAGCATGCTTGCCAGAGCACTTGATGGCTTCCTGACACTGTCAGCATGCTTGCCAGAGCACTTGATGGCTTCCTGACACTGTCAGCATGCTTGCCAGAGCACTTGATGGCTTCCTGACACTGTCAGCATG
>NZ_JBARYM010000366.1:0-5816 GCF_049647865.1 Tunicatimonas sp.
TAAATGATCAGGCGAATCATATTTCTGTTCGGGGCAACTCACCTAACAGTATGCTGTGGCGGGTAGAAGGTATTGACATTGTAAATCCTAACCACTTATCCAACGCCGGAACGTTTGGTGACCGTCGAGCTGCTAGTGGCGGTAGCCAAAGTGTATTAAGTACGCAAGTATTAGGTGATTCTCGCTTTTTAACCGGATCATTTCCGGCCAACTACGGTAATACGGTTGGGGGCGCTTTTAATATGCAGCTACGCCGGGGAAACAGCCAGCAGCGCGAGTACACTGTGCAAGCCGGATTGATTGGGCTGGAGTTTGCCGCTGAAGGGCCATTCACCGAAGGCGGGGAAAGCTCTTACTTAGCCAACTACCGTTACTCTACCGTCGGGTTGCTTACGAATGTAATTGGGTTAGACTTTGGCGGCGAGGCAATTTCTTTTCAGGATTTATCATTCAATCTAACGTTTCCCACCCAGAACGCGGGGACGTTCACGTTCTTCGGAATTGGGGGAACCGGACGAAACGTATTTGAAGCTTCGCGCGACTCATTGGAGTGGGAAGCCCAGGAGGACCGCTTCGACGTTACCTTCACCAACGATATGGGAGCCGCCGGAGTCACCCACACTCTACCCCTCAACAAGCGCACGCTGATAAAGTCAGTAGCGGCCATGTCTGCTTTGAGTAGCACCCGGCAAGGAGATTTAGTGACTGACACCTACGAAACCCAGCTACTGGAAGAAGATACTTACCAAGAGTACCGGTTTTCCGCAACTTCCTCAATCATCCACCGAACTTCAGCCCGACAAGTACTGAGTGGTGGGCTGTTTCTAAACTATCTCAACTACCAACTATCGAGCAGTGAAGGTACCACGGTGGCTAGTCCGCAGATACTGGTTTCGGGCGAAGGTGCCGGATGGTTGCTACAACCCTACGTGCAGGGTGAGTGGCAACTGGGTAGCCAACTAACTGGTCAACTGGGGTTACACCATACGTACTTCTCGCTAAGCGAATCTCACTCGGTAGAACCACGGGCGCAGCTTCGGTGGAGTCCGAGTGCTCGGCATTCACTTACGCTAGCCTACGGTTTGCACAGCCAAATTCAACAACCCGGTGTATACTTTTCAACTGTACCTAACGATCTGCTGGGTGCACCCCCGCTTCGTCCTAACCAAAGCGTAGATTTAACTAAAGCATTTCACTATACACTAGGCTACCAGAATTTGTTAAGAGAAACTGTTCGGTTGCGGGCGGAAGCCTATTATCAAGACTTATTTAATGTTCCTATTGCCGCTAATCCTACCAGTTCGTTTTCAGCGCTTAACCTATTCGATGGATTTGTTAATGAAAGGCTGCTCAACGAAGGAACGGGCGAGAACTATGGCTTAGAAATATCGCTGGAAAAAAGCCTGGTAGATAGTTACTACTTCTTACTAAGCAGCTCGCTCTACGAATCAAAGTACACCGGGGCTGACGGAGTGAAGCGCGACACTCGTTTTAACGGCAACTACGCTTTCAGCCTGACGGGAGGTAAAGAAATTCCCTGGAATAGAAACGATAAGCAACGGGTAATTGGGATCAACCTGCGAGCTAACTATCTGGGCGGATTACGAACCACTCCTATTGATGAAGCTGCTTCTCGCGAGCAGCAGACAACTGTGTTTATTAACGACCGAGCTTTCGCTAATAAGCTACCCGACTACTTTAAGCTGGATTTACGCCTCAGTCTGCGAAAAAACACCGAGCGTTATACTAGCGTATGGTCATTAGACCTACAGAACGCGCTTAATCAGCAAAACGTAGCTTTTCAGTACTTCGACACGGTAGAGGGAGCTATTGTTACCAAGTACCAACTGGGCTTGATCCCAATTCTGACGTATCGCGTAGAGTTTTGATTTAATAGTCCACAAGTTACTGCTATTCAGGTGCGGAAATCCGCTGCTTGCCGAAATTTTAACACTTTTGTATATTGTATTATCTAAGCATGTTCATACGCTAAAGTAATCACGAATTACTAGTAAAAAATAAACCATGGAAGCACTATCTGAAAAAAGGTATACTCTTGACGAATATTAACGGTTGGAAGAAGCATCCGATATACGTTACGAATATCATAACGGAGAAGTGTTTGCTATGTCGGGAGCTGCGCCAAAACATAGTGCCCTGTCGTCCAACGTCAATAGTTTCCTGCGGGCTAATCTCCCTCCCGGTTGTCGGCCCTTCGATAGTGATTTGAAAGTATTCGTAGACACTCTTCAGAAGGGATTTCATCCGGATGTTTCCGTAGCCTGTCGGCCCACAACCGGCCCTGATGAGATCAACGCAATTAATAACCCCATTTTAATTGTAGAAGTACTCTCGCCCAGCACCGCCGACTACGACCCCGTATCCACGGCGGGAGGACAGAAATTCTGGTTCTACGCTGAACTACCTTCTTTACGGGAATATGTGCTTATTGAGCAGAAACGGCAGGCCGTGGAAGTTCGCTACCGCCCTTCGTCGGAAGGTAAATGGGTAATGGCCTACTACGAAGGAGAGGATGCTGAAATTCTCCTACGATCATTGGATTTGCGCCTAAAAGTTAGTCAGGATTATGAAGATACTGAAGACCTTTCGTGACCACCTTTCGGTTAAATGTAGTATTTTTGAGCCGTAACTTTTTAATCTAACCTATCATGAAAAAGCTTTCTCTCTTATTTGTATTAATTCTTTCTACCGTTGTTGCTTTTGCTCAGGATGACGACTCTCAGCAGGAGACTCTAGTGAAGGGCTTCCGGGTTACCAGTGCCGGAGGCTACGGCGGACCTTCCCTTCGGACCAGCTCTATTGGTGGCGATTTTGCGCTATTCTTCGGGGGCTACGGCGGCGTGTTTATTAACAAAAAATGGACGTTTGGTGGTGGGGGCTACGGTATGATTACTCAGTTGGATGTTCCTCCGGCCGCGGCAAACGGAAACCTTGGACGGCACTACGATATGGGGTACGGTGGGTTCTTAACTGAATATACCCTTCGCAGTGATCAAATGCTGCACTTAACCGCTCACTTACTGATTGGCGGCGGAGGTATCTCGCACGATATAGAAGGTGAACCCGACCTGGAAGATACCGGTAGCAACTTCTTCGTGTTAGAACCCGGAGCCGGAGTAGAACTAAACATCACCGATTTCTTCCGTCTAAAC
This sequence comes from Tunicatimonas sp., assembly GCF_049647865.1. NCBI lineage: Bacteria > Pseudomonadati > Bacteroidota > Cytophagia > Cytophagales > Catalimonadaceae > Tunicatimonas > Tunicatimonas sp. The sequence continues at coordinate 3,174 of NZ_JBARYM010000366.1, forward strand.
GGTGGACTTACCTATCGTCTGGTGAGTGGTTCCGACACTGCGGGCATTACCGATGGTGACCTAAGCAGTATGGCATTTTTCCTTAACTTTAAATTTGGCTACTTTAATTGATGGTAAAGGGTGGACGGTAAACGGTAGAGGGTTATAAACACTTTTCAAACTGCACCTTTTCCTTTGACCGTCTACCCTCTACTCTTTAATATGATTCCGCTAGAACATTATCTGCTTCTGAGTGCTTTCCTGCTGTGTGTAGGACTAGCGATTATTGTTACTAAGCGCAACGCAATTGTTGTACTAATGGGTATTGAGCTTATTCTGAATGCAGCTAATATTAACTTAGTGGCATTTAGCCGCTACGATGCTTCACTATTGCAGGGGCAGATGTTCGCGCTATTTGTAATTGTGGTGGCGGCGGCTGAAGCGGCGGTAGCGATGGCCATCGTACTAAAGGTTTATAGCTTCTACAAAACTGCTAACGTAGATGACATCCGAGAGATGCGAGGTTAGCGAAGTGATAGATTTGTTATTTTTTATTTCGCTTTTCGTCTAAAGCATTCAGTAGAAAATGAGTCATCTTTTCGAAGTACGCTGATTCGTGCAATCCGGGGCCATGTTTAGCATCCGCCACAACAATGAGTTCGCTAGTAACTTTCTGCTGCTGAAGAGCTTGGTGCAACATTTCGCTTTGGCAGGGTGGAACCAACGGATCAGCATTGCCGTGGATAATTAAAAAAGGCGGGTCCGTCGCGTCTACGTAGGTGGTAGGATTGGCTAAGGCACAGCGTTCACCATTCTCTTGAATAGGCCCACCGATGAGCGTGGATTCCGGAGAATCAGCAGCATCGTGGTTCATCTGACTACCGCAGGAATCCATCGCCTGGAAGTTAGTGGGGCCGTACCAATCTACCACGGCATCTACGGAACTACTCATATTGGTAAACTTTCCTAAGTTTCCTTCTATCGGGATAGTTACTTCACCGACCGAGTGTCTCTTTATCTTCCCAGATGTGCCTAAGAACGCAGCGAGGTGCCCGCCCGAAGAATTGCCGATTACAGCTACAAACGAGCTATCTAAAGAAAACCGCTCGGCATTGCCCCGCAGAAAACGTATTGCAGCCTTCGTATCGTGGACCTGGGCAGGAAATATTGCTTTACGACTTGAGCGATGATTGATAGCTACTACTGCGAATCCGGCTTTCAATAGTGCCGGACCGAATAACTCGAAGCTCTGCTTCTTCCGATTATCAGCGAACCAGGCACTGCCGTAGATGATAACTGCTACCCGAGAATGTTTCGCATTTTGCTGGGGTAGGTAGATATCCAGCCGGTGACCTACTAATGTATCGCCCGCGTAATTCACATCTGGCCACTTCGGCAATATATCCTGCGCCAAGCCGGTAATTTGCGTAATAAGTGCAAATAATAATATGATTTTAAACATTATCGGTTTATGATTTTTTTCGAAAATCGTAACATAAACTTAATAATCGTTTGTTGCGCTAAATTAAATCAATAAAGTAGATGTTTTTTTAATAGTTTTTGATAAATTAATATTCAGTTAACATTTCATGATTACCTTGCTCCTATGATCTTAATCAGTTTAAAATACTTTCTGTCTTTTCAAATCTATACCCAATAGTGCTAGCTAAATTCCTTTCTTTTCTCTCGCCACTAAATCTCAATTTCTAATACCAATAATTCTTCACCAAACCAAACCTGCCTATAGCAAATCTTACCAACAACCTATTGTAACCTAGCACCTTCCAGGAAGGTAGCTGACTATTTTTTGATACAAATGCTCCGATAGTAGCCTCACACCTTTGTATCGAACCAACAATCTTCAACCTTAACAACTCAATTTATGCAACCGGAATTAATACCAAAATCCCGCTACTGGAGGGGGTATGCTCTTCTGTTATTTACCTTTCTCTTTTTCTGTTCTAGCACCCTACTCTTGGCTAATAATTATTCATTCACTGTGGTTTCGGGCACAGTGAACTCTCCTGACGATAACGAAGGCTTGCCCGGAGTGAACGTACTGGTGAAGGGAACCAGCCAAGGAACCGTTACTGATGTAGATGGCAGGTACAGTATCAATGTGCCTAACGATGATGATATTCTCGTATTTTCTTCCATCGGCTTCGTATCTCAGGAAGTGCCCGTGAACGGTCGATCCACCGTTGATATCACCATGTCTGAAGATGTTCAGGCACTAGACGAGATTGTAGTAATTGGCTATGGTACTCAGAAAAGATCAGATCTTACCGGGGCAGTAGGCTCAGTAGATGTAAAGCAGCTTCAGGAACGACCTGTGGTTTCTCTTAATCAATCGTTGGCGGGTAGAATACCGGGAGTACAAGTAAATGTTAACTCGGGGCGGCCCGGCGGAAAAGCTAACATCCGGGTTCGGGGATTTAGCTCCATTAACTCATCCAATAACCCACTTTACGTAGTAGATGGGGTTCAACTACCTATTACTACTCAAACCCAGCGCAGCCAGGCTATTGATTATATCAACCCTAATGACATTGTATCGGTAGAAGTATTGAAAGATGCTTCTTCCACCGCTATTTACGGAGCTAGAGGAGCTAATGGGGTAATACTAATTACTACTAAGCAGGGAAAAGCGGGTGAGGGAAAAAT
>NZ_JBARYM010000367.1:0-11237 GCF_049647865.1 Tunicatimonas sp.
CAGCTCCGAAGAAAATACTTCCTCGGATTAGCTTATTTACGTAGTACTTTCGCTTGTATTCCTGAAGTTGTTCGGTAACGCTACTAAGGTGAGTGTCAGAGGACATGGGCATAAGCGTTTGTTCGTGGTTTTTAAACTAAGATGTCTTAAAAATTACGGAAATTCTATCAATAAAGTATATTTCCAGTCAGTCTATTTCTAAAACTATTGGACAATGATCAGAATGATGTGCTTGAGGTAAAATGGTAGCAATTCGTAGCCTACCTTCCAATGTTTTACTCACCATATGATAATCAATACGCCACCCTAAATTCTTTTGCCTGGCTCCCGCTCGGTAGCTCCACCAAGAGTAGTGGTGTGGCTCCTGATTGAAGAAGCGAAACGTATCGATAAATCCTGAGTCAATAAAGCCTGAAACCCACTCTCGCTCTTCGGGCAGAAAACCCGTAGAGTTTTTATTTCTTACCGGATCATGGATATCAATCGGACGATGACAAATATTATAATCCCCACTAATAATCAATTCTTTTTTATCCTGTTTAAGTTCGTTGATGTAAGATTGAAAGTCAGAAAGCCATTGCATTTTAAATGCTTGACGAATATCGCCCATCGTACCCGAAGGCATATATACGCTCATTACCGAGAAGTCTTTATAATCAGCTCGAATTACCCGACCTTCTTGATCGTACTTTTCTATACCAATTCCGTAATTAACGTGATTAGGGCTAAGCTTGGAGAAGATAGCAACTCCACTGTATCCTTTCTTAACAGTAGAAGTTTCCCAGAAAGTTTGGTAACCTAAAGACTCGATCTCAGAAATGGGTACCTGGTCAGGGGTAGCTTTGGTTTCTTGTAAACATACAATGTCGGGTTTTTCCTCACTCAGCCATTCTAAAAAGCCCTTTCGGATAGCCGCCCGAATCCCGTTCACATTGTATGAAATAATTTTCATAGAATACTAAATAGCAATTCCTAGCTCTTGTTCAAAGTACTCAATGACATGCATCTTCAGTAGTTTCTCTTGTTCTAACAAATCAAAGTGCGGTAATTTTTTTTGTAACTTCCAGTGGGGCCAGCCTTCCTGGTCTATTCCTTCCAACTCATAAAACCCCGATAAAGAAAGTACTTTACAAATAGCAATGTGCATTAGGTCCTGTTTTTCCTCTTTAGAGAAGTGCTGGGCTCCCCTACCCAACTCCTGTACTCCTACTAAAAAGAGAACGGAATTCAAGTCGGTGGGCCGTTTGCCTACCTGCTCCTCAATAGTAGTTAGTAGGATTTGCCATTTACGTTCCAGTACTAAATCTTTTTGATACATGCTTAGAAAAGAATCAAGAAAATTACGTTAGTAAGTTTACAATTTCTATTACGTAGAGTGTAAGTAACTGATACCGTATCTTGTGTGTTTCTATACGGACTAAAATGCTAAAGGATTTCTTATCACTCGTATTTCCCCGAACATGCGTAATATCGCAAGTTCCCCTAGCTAAAGGCGAGCAGTCAATCTCCATTCAGACTATTATCAGCCTGCCAAGATTTAATTTAAACGAAGAGAACACCAATTTGGTAAGAAGAGTATATAGCTTCGCTCCGGTAAATCATGCTTGGGCCTACTATAAATTTTCGAAACAAGGCAAGGTGCAAAAGTTACTGCACGCACTGAAATATCAGAATCACCCCGAAATAGGCGAGATAGTCGGAAAGTGGTTTGGCCACTCGTTAAAGGAAAACGCGCATATTACAGGGGTTGATCTTATTATCCCAATCCCTATGCACAAGAAAAAGCAAAAAAAGCGGGGCTATAATCAGTGTGATTACATCATGTGGGGGCTATCGGAGATATTATCTATTCCTTGGTCAACCCAAATATTGGTAAAAACTGAGAACACAGAATCGCAGACCCGCAAGAATCGGATGGAACGATACCGAAATAGCTACCGATCCTATGCCATTCGGAAAAATGCTGACATCCAAGGGAAACATATTTTACTGGTAGATGATGTGGTAACTACTGGGGCAACTCTAGGTGCTTGTGCAAATTTACTGTTAGCGGGTGGTTGCCGAGCAGTTAGTGTAGCGGCAATAGCTTCACCGGAATAGGAGAGAATAAGTATCGGTCAATAGAAACGTCAGCCTAACATGACTAATTAAAAAATAACCTTAATAACAAAAAGGGCTTCGTTGTTAAGACGAAGCCCTTTCAATTTATAGACTAACTATAATCTAATTTCTAATAGTTTGTTCCTGCCCGAATCATAGCACAACGGAAACCAATTGTTGCGGTAGCCGAATCCTGTTCTAAATAACGGCGAGTTCCGGGTGATAACCAGTAGGCTACATCAGCCCAAGACCCACCTTTATATACTCTCAGCTCATTAGTAACCAATGAGTTAAATTCACCTTGGAAGTTGGGAAACTCCTCGTTATCGTACTTTTCTTCTGGATCAATAGTTCCATCCCGACGAATAGGGTTTAGATCATCAAAATCTTGATAAGAAAGCGGCCGGTATACATCCAGTACCCACTCATTTACATTACCGGCCATATTATACAATCCGAAGTCGTTGGGTGGATATTCGTAAATGTAATCGGTAATCATAGCACCATCGTTTAGCTTACCTGCGATACCAGCATAATCACCTCGGCCTCGCTTGAAGTTTGCTAACATACTACCCATTTCCTTACCGTAAGGGTTTCGGGTGGCGTGACCATCCCAGGGATAAATACGAGAGTGCGTTTGATTTTCATCCAGATACTGCGTACCAATTAATGCCTTGGCCGCATATTCCCACTCAGCCTCCGTAGGCAACCGGAAGTCAGGTAGCACTACTCCACTTTCCAGAGGAATACGTCCGCCTTCAGGAACATCTACTTCGGCCCCTGATTCTTCAACCAGTTTTTCATTCACTACTGAAGTACGCCATGCACAGTAGTCATTAGCTTGTCGCCAAGACACTCCTACTACCGGAAAGAATCGGAACCCTGGGTACCGAAGATAGTGATCTTCGTAAGGATCATTAAAAGCCAGAGAACGTCGCCACACGGTAGTGTCGGGCAAGGCTGACTCATAAAATTCAGTGGTAGAATCCTGACGAATATCAAATAAATACTCTAGCCAGTTAATATTGGCAATCTCCGTTTTATCCATATAAAAAGAAGCTACCGTAACAGTACGCTCCAAATTATCGCGAGATCCCATAAGATCCTCTTCAAAACTACCCATTGTAAAACGTCCACCTTCAATGTAGACCATATTGGGAGCTTCGGGCTGACCTAGGTATTCGTCTAAAGTGAAATTTCCTTCCACATTGTACTCAATACCAGTGACATTACTAGATTCACCAGGATTCATACTGGTGGGCTGGCTTTTGCTGCAGGCAGCAAGCACGGCAGCACATAACATAAACTGCCAAGCTCGGGTGACTTGGTTGACCAATTGTTTCATAACCTGTTTTATTAACTCTTCGAAAGCTGTTTTAGACGAATAATACAAATAACACAAACTGTTTTATAAATGATGCTGCTAATTTGCACACATCCTCGTAATATTAATAGCGAATACTGGAAAAAATTATATGTATGTAAGTTACAGTATAAAATAAACGAGAAATACCAAAACTCAGTACGAATACTATGGTAGTAACGAACCGAGTAAATCTAAATTATCTTATGGCAGATAATTTTAACAAGGCTTGTTGCTACAACGAGTTAATCTCGTTTAATATACTAATAGCCTGAGCTGTATTTTCGGTTCCCTCTACGGACAAGATTGGTCGCTTTTTAGTTTCTTTAATACGACACCTTTTTGGATACTGCTGCACGTACTGAATGATTTTTCCGAAGGTTTCGGACTTGAAGTAGTCTTCGTTATCGAGTCCTACTATGTAGCATTTCATCAATCCATTCTTAAGAATAAGTTTTTCAAATCCTAGCTGTTCGGCTTTCCAACGCAAGCGAACCGTAGACATGAGCTCATGAACTGACTCCGGAATTTCACCAAACCGATCTTCCAGCATTATTTTAAATTCCTGAAGCTGCTCTTCATCCTTAATATTGTCTAGTCGGGAATACAGGCGCAATCGTTCGGTAGTATTCGTCACATAATCTTCGGGAATGAGGACCTCTAAGTCAGTCTCAATACTGCAGTCCTGAACAAGTGGTTTAATTGTTTCGGCTAAATCGCGAGTAAAGAGGTCTTTGAATTCAGTCTCTTTTAACTCTTGAACCGCTTCATCTAAAATTTTATGATACATATCGAATCCCAAATCAGTAATGAAACCCGTTTGCTCAGCTCCTAATAGGTTTCCAGCTCCTCGGATATCTAAGTCACGCATGGCTACCTTAAAACCATCACCGAGTTCAGAGAATTCTTCTAATGTTGAGAGCCGTTTGCGAGCGTCGGAAGTTAGCCCAGCGGATGGTGGAGAAAGTAGGTAACAGAAGGCTTTGCGATTAGAGCGACCTACCCTACCCCGCATTTGGTGCAGGTCCGATAGACCGAACATATGAGCGTTATTAATAAGAATGGTATTGGCATTAGGAATATCCAACCCCGATTCAATAATATTGGTAGAAACCAGTACATCATGTTCGCCTCCAATGAATCGGAGCATCGTTTTCTCTAGCTTAGATCCATCCATTTGTCCGTGGGCTACGGCAACCCGAGCATTAGGAACTAGTCGTAAAATAATATTGGCAACTTCTTCAATATTACCTACCCGGTTGTGAACAAAAAAGACTTGTCCGCCGCGTTTCAATTCAAAACTTACGGCATCACGAATAACGCTTTCGTTAAATGTGTGAATCTCAGTAGTAACCGGACGGCGGTTGGGAGGCGGAGTGGCGATGATGCTTAGATCACGAGCTCCCATCAGTGAGAATTGTAGCGTTCGGGGAATAGGAGTGGCGGTTAGCGTTAGTACATCAACATTTACCCGCATCTCCTTCAGTCGCTCCTTTACCTTCACTCCAAATTTTTGTTCTTCATCAATAACCAATAGGCCTAAATCTTTAAACTCAACATCTTTGTTCACAATACGATGGGTTCCGATCAAAATATTGACTTCTCCTGCTTTTACCCGCTTTAAAATCTCCTTAATATTCTTGGTTGACTTAAACCGATTAATGTAGTCGATACTTACTGGAAAATCAGCTAAGCGATTATTAAATGTATGGTAGTGCTGCATGGCCAAAATAGTGGTAGGCACCAGCACCGCTACTTGCTTACCTTCGGTTACCGCTTTAAATGCGGCACGAATAGCTATTTCGGTTTTTCCAAAGCCAACATCGCCACAAATGAGACGATCCATTGGGTGACTGAGTTGCATATCACGCTTTACATCTTCAGTAGCCGTAGCTTGATCGGGCGTATCCTCAAACACGAAAGATGATTCCAACTCAGCTTGCAGGAAACTATCGGGCTGATAAGTGAAGACGGGAGCCGATTTGCGTTTGGCATACAAGTCAATGAGGTCTTTGGCAATATCTTGTACTTTCTTTTTCGCTCGCTTCTTTTTGTTTTCCCATTCAGGTGAACCCAATTTACTGATTGCGGGTGGGCCTTCCTCTTTACCGCTGTACTTAGAAATTTTATGTAAGGAGTGGACACTAACGTACAGTAAATCATCATCGCGATATACCAACCGGATAGATTCCTGCTCCCGACCGCCCATTTCCATTTTCTCCATACCCGCAAAACGACCAATGCCGTGGTCAATATGTACCACATAGTCACCAACGTTGAGCGAACGGAGCTCCTTTAGCGTAATAGCCTTCGATTTAGCCCGAATGCCTTTGGTTTTGTACCGATGAAAGCGATCAAAAAGTTGGTGATCGGTGTAGCAAGCAGTATTCAGCGTTTCATCGATGAAGCCCTCTCGAAGCGAAGTATACAGAGAATTAAAGGCTATTTCAGAATCGAGTTCATCGAAAATTTTGTGAAGTCGCTCAATCTGTTGTTCCGATTCGGAAACAATGAAATTAGTAATGTTACGATCTTTATTATCGTGCAAATTAGCTGCCAGCAAATCGAAGTTTTTATTGAACGAAGGCTGCGGTTGACTCTTAATAGTAAAGACATTCTCGGTAGTAAACGAAAAGCGGTTACCGAATTCTATCTGAGCAAAAGATTTGAGACTTTCTGAGAAACTGCTTTTAGTCTCAAACAGCATATCCGGACTAAAAACTACCTGCGATCCAGCCGATTCCTGCATTAATGAATCAAAATTCTCGCTGGCCTCTTCGTAATAGCGGTTCACTACATCTTCCGCCGCTTCTGCATCTTTCCACCAGATTTGCGTATTTTCTTCGGGCAAGAAACTGATGAACGATTGACGCTCTTCTTCCAGAAGTTTAGTCTGAACATTGGGAATGATACTGACTTGATTCACTTCTTCTTGTGAGAGTTGAGAAGTAATATCAAAGGTACGAATGCTTTCTATCTCATCGCCAAAAAGCTCAATTCGGTAAGGGAGCTCGTGGGCGTAGGAGTAAATATCGATAATACCCCCCCGCACTGCAAACTGTCCTGGTTCGTACACGAAATCACTTTTTTCAAAGTCGTAGGTAGTAAGTAGCTCGGCAATAAACTGGGTATCTAACCGCTCACCCGCTTTAATAAAGAAAGTGTTTTCTTGAAGCGATCGTTTATTTATTACTTTTTCCGCTAACGCATCAGGGTACGTAACGATTAAATGTCCGTGCGTAGGGGTGTTACTGATAATGTTCAGAATCTCAGCTCGCATCAATACATTAGCGTTCTCAGTTTCGTCAAGCTGATAGGGTTTTTTGTAAGAAGCCGGAAATAGATGAATTTCTCGCGAAGGACTTAAGTTCTGAAGGTCGTTCTGAAAGTAAGCCGCCGCCTCTTGATCAGGAAGTACGAATAGCATCAGTTTCGGCTTGATGCGGTACAAAGCACTTGCCAGCACCGCATCTAAGCTGCCAATAACTCCTTTTAGTTGAGCCTTCCTCGATGCACCAATTTGTGCCGCTAGCGTCTGTATAAAACTATCGTCTGAATAATGCTTTATGAATTGATTGGGTTGCACAGAGGGCCTAAAGTTATGGAACAATAAAAGATAACAAGTCTGGAAAATAATCGTTTTGAAAGATAGCTAGAACTAGAAGCTTTCAAATATGTTTCTTAAATTAAGTACTAGAATAGATTTGGTGAATGATGCAAAACTACCACAAAAATACGGAGAAAGCTGAGCGTGATAACGCGATTACACGTCTAGAAAAGCTACATCCCCATAAAACACTTCTATACCTAGCTATTTTTGGCAGTAGTCTGGTCTGTTTGTTTATGGTGGTATCGTATACCATGAGCCAGCGCAATGCCGATGTCTTTATTAACTTTGAGTTTCCTAAAACATTTGTGGTGAGCTTAGTGCTACTAATGTTTTCTAGCTACACCATGACTCGGGTAGTACCCGCCTTTTTAAAGGATGACTTAAAATCAGTTAAAAGCTTATTGGGAATTACTTTAATACTAGGAGTTGCGTTCACGATCTCTCAGTACGTAGGGTGGTCAGAATTATATCACTCCGGTATTTATCTTTCGGGCGAAGCATCGGGAGCGTATCTATACGTTATTTCGGGGCTACACGTTCTTCACCTGGCAGCAGGGCTGGTAGTGCTTACGGTTATGTACACCCAAATAAGTAACGTTTCGCGCGATCCGGTAAAAATGCTGATTACGGTAACCAATCCTTACCAAAGAATTAAGCTAGAAATGTTGGCTACCTACTGGCACTTCGTAGACGCGCTTTGGTTAATTCTCTTTTTCTACTTTTTGTTCAGCTTCTAGAGAAAAGCGATAGTACGTTGATAGCTGGTCCTCACTGACTAATTCTCTATCTACTAAGTGTTTCTCATCAATAATTGGCGCAGCAATTCCCTCGCTAAATGCGGTTTTGCTACTAAACACTCGAGCTTCGTCCCACCAACCCTGCTGTATTAAGAACGACAAAAACTTTGCTCCGCCTTCTATGAAAACGGAAACAACGTTCCGCTCAAACAAATCAGCCATCACGTAAGCAATGCGCTGATGCCAAATTTCGCTGGTAGGTAGTAGCGCAAATTCCAAATTAGGTTGGCCATTAGCGGGCTGGTTGGTGTAGCAAAGGGTAGGCTGACTTCGGTCAAATACGTTTAGCTGCTTACTTAATGTTTGTTCGGGATCAACCACAATGCGAAGCGGATCTTGACCCGACCAATCCCGCACATTTAATTGGGGGTTATCGTAGCGATAGGTGTTCTTCCCTACCCAAATAGCCGCTTCCTGCGATCGCCACCGATGAACCAGCTTTCGGGCATGGGCACCACTAATCCACTTAGAATCGTAATTAGAACGAGCCACGAAACCATCAGTAGTTTGCGCCCACTTCAAAACAATATAAGGCCGCTTCTTTTGCCAAAAAGTATAAAGTCTTCGATTAACAAACCACTCAGCCCTCCAAAAATTGGTGCTTGACTCCCTCGCTATCTGCACATCTTTAATTGAATGGTGAGCAGCAAACTGCTGAAGCTCCTCTAAGCTTTCAAACGGATTAGTACTCAGAGTTAGAGTAGAATTCTGTGGGCACTTAATTTTCAGCAGAATATTGGTAAGTTGATCTCGGTACGGGGTATTAGGGTATAACCAACCTTCGGTTAACAAATGCTGCTTGTGACCTACTAACCATCCCACCTGAGGGCGAAGCGATACTTTCTGAAAACCATCCTGGGCTAAGTCAATACTTCTTTGGCAGAAAAGCCGGTGATTTTCATTCATCTTGCGTAGCTTTATGCTAAAATTACAAAGTTTACGGTGGTAATTGGCGTACAAAAGTTACATAATAATCTAAAAAGTGAACTGACGGACACTATAAAGCAGAACTATTCCGTTCAGGAAATTAACACTACACTACAGTGGCTATTAGAGTATACCTTAGGAATTACTCGAACTGACATATTGATAGATAAAGAAGTAGCACTGTCTGCAATTCAGCAAGAACAATTGAACCGTTCTATTGAGCGATTAAATCGAGAAGAGCCAATTCAGTACATTTTGAAGGAATGTGAGTTTTACGGCAGAAAATTTGTGGTAACTCCAAACGTACTTATTCCCCGACCAGAAACTGAGGAGTTAGTGCACCTCATCGTCCAACAACATACAAAGAACAAAAGCTTAAAAGTATTAGATATTGGCACGGGTAGTGGCTGCATTGCCATTACTCTAAATAAGGAATTATCACAATCTAAGGTTTGGGCTTTAGACAATAGCCCTAATGCTCTAACCATAGCCCGACAGAACGCACTGAACTTACAGTCGTCAATAGAATTGGTAGAAATAAATATTCTAGTAGATCTTCCTAAAATAAAGCAACTAGATATTATAGTGAGTAATCCGCCCTACGTACTCAATTCAGAGAAGGCAAACATGCGGCAGAATGTATTGAACTACGAACCCCCAACGGCATTGTTTGTGGAAGATGCTGATCCGCTTCTATTTTACCGACGAATTTCGGAGATTTGTACTCACCAATTAGCCAGCGTAAAGTGGGTGTATTTGGAAGTACACGAAAAATTTGCCAAAGAAATTAAGGAGTTACTGATCAAAGGCAGATTCTTAGAAACACATATTGTGCAAGATGCGCAGCATAAAGATCGATTTATTGTAGCTTATCGTTAAAAGTCCGATGGGTTAGCTTTATAGTTACTAAAAAATCTATATTCTATTGAGTAATATACATCCTATCTTTGATACCATTCTAAACCAAACCGATAAAGAGGTTTTGCTGAAGCAAAAAGGGAAGGTTATCTGGATGGTCGGTTTATCGGGCTCGGGCAAAAGTACATTGGCCCGAGCGGTTGAAAACACGCTGCATCAACAGGGGAAAGTGACCATGTTGTTAGATGGCGATAACTTACGGACCGGAGTAAACAATAACTTAGAATTTAGTCAGGAAGATCGGCAAGAAAATATTCGCCGAGCCGCCGAGGTAGCTAAGCTCTTTTCGCAGTGCGGCATTATCACTATTTGTTCGCTCATTAGCCCAACAGCAAGTATTCGTCAGATGGCTAAAAAAATTATTGGCAGTGACTACTTTGAGGTGTTCATTCACTGTCCGTTAGAAGTGTGTGAGGAACGCGACGTAAAAGGGCTATATGCCAAAGCCCGTCGCGGAGAAATTAAAGATTTCACTGGAATATCTTCTCCTTTTGAAGAGCCTCAACAACCCGATTTAAAAGTCAGTACGCACCAACAATCTATTGAAAAAAGCCATCAATTGTTAGTCAGTAATATTTTAGAAATCACATCTCATTAATATAGAAATACAGCTAATTATGAAATATAGCTTAACGCACTTACGACAGTTAGAATCGGAAGCCATCTTTATTATGCGAGAGGTGGCATCGCAATTTGAAAAACCGGTGCTACTTTTTTCTGGCGGCAAAGACTCTATCGTTATGGTTCGGCTAGCCCAGAAGGCCTTTTGGCCCGCTAGAATTCCGTTTCCACTAATGCATATTGATACCGGTCATAATTTTTCGGAAACTATTGAATTTCGGGATCGGCTGGTAGGCGAATTAGGGGCAAAGCTAATTGTCCGCTACGTACAAGATTCTATTGACCAAGGAAAAGCCGTAGAAGAAAAAGGTCCCAATCCTAGCCGCAATGGGCTTCAAACAATTACTTTATTAGATGCTATTGAAGAACTAAAGTTTGATGCTGCTTTTGGTGGTGCTCGTCGCGACGAAGAAAAAGCTCGCGCCAAAGAACGCTTCTTCTCCCACCGCGATGAATTCGGCCAGTGGGACCCTCGCAATCAGCGTCCTGAACTTTGGAATTTATTCAATGGAAAGAAGTTATTAGGCGAGCACTTCCGAGTATTTCCACTTAGCAACTGGACTGAGATGGACGTGTGGCAGTATATTGCAGCTGAGGAGTTGGATATTCCTAAAATTTATTTCTCACATCAACGAGAAGTAGTAAAGCGTGACGGAGTTCTACTAGCTAAATCCGAATTTATTACGCTAATGGAAGGAGAAACTTACGAGGAGCGTCAAATTCGCTTCCGAACTGTAGGTGACATGACTTGTACCGGATCGGTAGAATCACCAGCAAGTACACTAGATGCCATTATTCAGGAGGTAGCCGCGGCCAAAGTTACCGAGCGCGGCGGACGTGCTGACGACAAACGCTCCGAAGCTGCTATGGAAGATCGCAAAAAGCAAGGATACTTTTAAGA